>NZ_WAAS01000205.1:0-11995 GCF_008806585.1 Micromonospora sp. AMSO12t | reverse complement strand
ACCCGCCGCCCGCCCCGCGCCGCGGCCGACCCGGCGGCGGGGTTCAGGCACGCCGGCCCGGGTAGACGCAGAGGTACGGACAGGACCCGGCCGGCAACGGCCGCCACCTTCGGTCAGGAGGCCCGATGGCGACCATCCCGACGGAGCGCAGCCCGGACAGCTCGGTGGCGTTCCTGCGCGACGGCTACCGCTTCGTCGGCCGACGCTGCGACCGCCACGGCACCGACATCTTCCAGGCCCGGCTGCTGCTGGAGCCCACCATCTGCCTGCGCGGCCGGGCGGCGGCGGAGCTCTTCTACGACACCGAGCGCTTCGTCCGGGCGGGCGCCATGCCGAAGCGGGCGCAGCGCACCCTCACCGGCCGAGGCGGTGTGCAGGGCCTCGACGGGGCGGACCACGCCGACCGCAAGGCCATGTTCATGTCGATCATGACGCCGGCCGCGGTCCGGCAGCTCGCGCAGCTCTTCGACGACGAGTGGCGGGCCCGCGTCCCGTCCTGGGAGTCGGGCGAGCCGGTGGTGCTCTACGACGAGGTCGGCCGGATGCTGACCCGCGCGGTCTGCGCCTGGGCCGGCGTGCCGCTCGCGAACTCCGAGGTGGACCGGCGTACCGCCGAGCTGCACGCGATGATCGAGGGGCCGGCGGCGCTCGGCCCCCAGCACTGGCGTGGCCTGTGGGGCCGCCGCCGGGGCGAACGCTGGATCGGCCGGATCGTCGACCGGCAGCGCGCCGGCACGCTCCCCGCCCCCGAGGGCAGCGCGCTGCGGGTGGTCGCCGAGCACCGCGACGCCCACGGGCGGCTGCTCCCCCGCCGGATCGCGGCCGTCGAGCTGCTCAACGTGCTGCGGCCCACGGTCGCCGTCGACCGCTTCATCGTCTTCGCCGCGCTGGCCCTGCACGACCACCCGGCCTGGCGGGAACGGGTCCGGGAGAGCGACGAGGCCGCCGAGAGCTTCGTGCAGGAGGTACGCCGCTACTACCCCTTCTTCCCCGTGGCCGCCGCCCGGGTCCGGCGCTCGTTCGACTGGCAGGGCTACCACTTCCCGCGCGGCCGGCGGGTGCTGCTCGACCTGTACGGCACCAACCACCACCCGGCGCTCTGGCCGGAGCCGGAGCGGTTCCGGCCGGAGCGCTTCACCGGTTGGCGGGGCGACCCGTTCGCCCTCGTGCCGCAGGGCGGCGGCGAGCACCTGACCGGTCACCGCTGCGCCGGGGAGTGGATCACGATCGAGCTGATGAAGCGGGCGGTGACGAACCTGACCACGACGATGCGGTACGACGTGCCACCGCAGGACCTGGCGTTGAGCCTGCACCGGATGCCGGCGCTGCCGCCGAGCGGGTTCCTGGTCACCAACGTCCGCCGCACGGCCTGAACACGACACCGCCCCGGGGACCTCGACGGCCCCGGGGCGGTGCGGTCGCGACGGGCTCAGGCCGGGTGCAGGACGCTGCGCAGGCAGCCGTCCTCCTTCTTCTCGAACGTCTCGTAGCCCCGCGCGCCCTGCTCCAGCGACATCGGGTGGGTGGCCAGGTAACCGGGATCGATCTCGCCGGCCGCGATCCGGTCCAGCAGCATCGGGATGTAGCGCTGGGCGTGCATCTGCCCCATCCGCAGCACCAGCGCCTTGTTCATCGCCGCGCCGAGCGGGAACTTGTCCACCAGGCCGGCGTAGACGCCGACGATGCTCACCGTGCCGCCCTTGCGGCAGGCCATGATCGCCTGCCGGACCGACGTGGGGCGGTCGGTCTGCAGCCGGGCCGTCTGCTTCGCCCTGTCGTACGCGTACACCGGCCCGACGTCGTGCGACTCCATGCCGACGGCCTCGATGCACGCGTCCGGCCCCCGGCCGGCGGTCATCTCCCGCAGCGCCTCCAGCACGTCGGTCTCGGCGTAGTTGACCGTCTCCACGCCGAGCCGGTCGGCGGCGGTGGCGAGCCGCTCCGGCAGCCGGTCGATCACGATCACCCGCTCGGCGCCGAGGAGCTGGGCGGAGCGGGCCGCCATCTGGCCGACCCCGCCGGCGCCCCAGACCGCGACCACCTCGCCGCCCTTCAGCGCGCAGAAGTCGGCGGCCATCCAGCCGGTGGGCATGGCGTCGGAGGCGAACACCACCGAGTCGTCGGGCACCCCGTCGGGCACCTGGAACGCCCCGATGTCGCCGAAGGGCACGCGGACGTACTCGGCGTGGCTGCCGGAGTAGCCACCGGCGGCGTGCGAGTAGCCGAGGATGCCGGCCGGCGAGTGGCCCCAGAGCTTCTCGGTGAAGACCGGCTGCGGGTTGGAGTTGTCGCAGAGCGAGTACTGCTCGGTGCGGCAGTACCAGCAGCCGCCGCAGGCCACCACCGAGCCGACCACGACGCGGTCGCCGACGCGCAGCCGCCGTACGCCGGGACCGGTCTCCACGACCTCGCCCATGAACTCGTGGCCGAGGACGTCGCCCTCCCGCATCGCCGGCAGGAAGCCGTTGATCAGGTGCAGGTCGGAGCCGCACACGCTGCTGGCGCCGACCTTGACGATGATGTCGCCCTCGGCGCGGATCCGCGGCTCCGGCACGTCGCGCACGGCCAGCTTGCCGACGCCTTCCCAGCAGAGCGCCCTCATGCCCGCCCTCCCGTCCTCAGCCTCTCCCGCACCTTGTCTGTCGCCTTCTCCTGGGCCGGGCCGCGCCCGGACGGGTCCCGCCGGGTGTCGATGACCTGGCCGCACTCGACCAGCGCCTTCACCCGGCGCAGCGCGTCCCGCAGGGCCTGGTCCGGGTCGTCGCCGCCGAGGAGTCCGAACGCCCGGCGCAGCGGCCCGGAGCGCCACCGCAGCTCGGCGCGGACCTCCGTGCCCCGGTCCTGGGGCGCCGGCGTCAGGTGGACCGTGCCCTCCTGCTCCGGCCCGTCGATGACCCGCCAGCGCAGCCGCCCGGGTCCCTCGACGGTGATCTCCGCCCGCCACTCGGTGCCCCCGCCGGCCGGGTCCCGCGCCACGCAGCGCCACCGGTCGTCGTCGAGCCGCTCCAGGGTCGCCCACCCGGCCAGCGCCCGGTCCATCCGCTCCCGGTCGGTCCAGAAGCCGATGACCGCCGCCGCCGGCCGGTCGATCGTCACCCCGCGCCGCACCACGTACCAGCCGTCGCGGCGCTCGGGCTGGTGCCGGCGTCGTCGACGGGCCACCGCCCGGCCGACGCCGACCACGGTCACGGTGGTGGCGCCGAGCAGCGCCCACCTCGTTCCGTTGCTGGTCATCTCGTCTCCTCCACCCGGGTGCCCGGGAATCGACCACCCGCACCAGTTGCGCTACCCGGGACCGCCCCACCGAAACGACGTGCCGGTTTGCCCGGTCGATAACCGGGCACCTGCTGCGGGCACCCACCGCCACCGGGAGGCACCGTGTCCTTCGACGCCAGCGAGTACGGCCGGCACGCCGCGGACGTCTACGACGAGACGTACGCGCACCTGGCACCGGACGCGGCGGTGGAGCGGCTCGCCGCGCTCGCCGACGGCGGCCCGGTGTGCGAGTTCGGCATCGGCACCGGCCGGCTCGCCCTGCCGCTGGCCGCCCGGGGACTGACCGTCGCCGGTGTCGAGGGCTCCCCGGAGATGGCCGCCGGGCTGCGCGCCAAGCCCGGCGGGGACGCGGTCGAGGTGGCCGTCGGCGACTTCGCCGAGACCCGGGTGCCCGGCGAGTTCGCCCTGGTGGTGCTCGCGTTCAACACGATCTTCGCGCTGCCGGACCAGGCCGCCCAGGTGGCCTGCTTCCGCAACGCCGCCGCCCACCTGCGCCCCGGCGGCCGGTTCGTCGTCGAGGCGTGGGTGCCCGACCCGGGCGCCTTCCGCGCCGGCGGCGCGCTGCGGCCGGTGCGGGTGGCGGAGGACGTGGTGCTGCTGGAGGCGGCCCTGCTGCACCCCGCCGAGCAGCGGATGACCACCACGAAGGTCCGGATCGGCAACGACGGGGTGCGCCTGCTGCCCGCCAACCACCGCTACGCCTGGCCGGCGGAGCTTGACCTGATGGCCCAACTGGGCGGGCTGCGCCGCGAGCATCGGTGGGAGGACTGGAGCGGCCGGCCGTTCACCGACCACAGCCGCGAGCACGTCTCCGTCTACCGCCGCCCGGAGCAGGCGTGAGCGCCCCGGCCCGCCCGGCCGGTGCCGCTCCCGGCGGCGACGGCCGCGGCACCGGCGCGCCGACGGCCGGGAGCGCCGGCGAGCGTCGGCTTCCCCTGGCGTACGTGCTGCCGCTGCGCTGGACCGACGACGCCGGGCTGGCCGAACTGACCGCCTACCTGCGGCGGCTGAGCGCCCGGGTCGACGTGACGGTGGTCGACGGGTCGCCGGCGGAACTGTTCGCCCGGCACGCGGAGGCCTGGCGCGGCCTGGTCCGGCACCTGCGGCCGGATCCCGCCCTGCGCGGCGTCAACGGCAAGGTGACCGGGGTGCTCACCGGCGTCGGCGCGGCCCGGCACGAGCACGTGGTGATCGCCGACGACGACGTCCGGTACGACGAGGCGGGGCTGCTCGCCGTGCACCGGCTGCTCGACCGGGTGGACCTGGTCCGGCCGCAGAACTACTTCGACCCGCTGCCCTGGCACGCGTGGTGGGACACGGGGCGCACCCTGCTCAACCGGGCGCTCGGCGCCGACTACCCCGGCACCCTGGCGGTACGCCGGAGCACCTTCCTCACCATGGGCGGGTACGACCCGGACGTGCTCTTCGAGAACCTGGAGCTGATCCGCACCGTGCGCGCGTACGGGGGGACCGAGGCGGCACCCGCCTGGCTGCACGTACGCCGGCTGCCGCCGGACACCGCCCACTTCCTGGGCCAACGGGTCCGCCAGGCGTACGACGACCTGGCCCAGCCGGCCCGCCTGGTCACCTCGCTCGCGGTCCTGCCGGCGCTGGCCGTGGCGGTCGCGACCCGGCGGCCGAGGCTGCTGCTCGGGGCGGCCGTGACCACGGTGGCGCTCGCCGAGGCGGGCCGGCGCCGGGGCGGGGGCGCCGCGGTCTTCCCGCCGGCCACCGCCCTGGCGGCCCCGCTCTGGTTGCTGGAGCGCGGCGTGTGCGGCTGGCTCGCCGTCGGCCGGCGCCTGCTCCTCGGCGGGGTCCGCTACGCGGGCGGCCGGGTGCGTCGCGCCGCCCACTTCGAACGCACCCTCCGCCGCCACCTGCGCTGACTTCCCGCACCCTCACCCGCCCGGGACGCACACGACAGCTCGCGGCCACTGCCCGGACGGTGCTCCGGGAGTGGCCGCGAGCTACGGTGTACGGTGATCGGGCTGGTCAGTACCGCACCTGTTCGCGGGAGTGCTGCGCCTGGTCCTTCACGTCGTGCGCGGCCGAACGGGTGTCGTCCTTGACGGCGTGCACCGCGTCCTGGGCGGTGGAGCGCACCGACTGGGTGGCGTGCTGCGCCGGCTCGCGCAGCTCCTCCTTCAGCTCGTTGGCGACCTCGCCCAGCTTCTCCTTCACCACCCCGGCGTGCTCGCCGGCCTTCTCCTTGACCTGCGACGCCACCTGCTGCTCGCGGCGGGTCGACGGGATCAGCGAGGAGGCGAGCCAGCCGACGCCGAAGGCGATCAGGCCGGCGGCCAGCGGGTTGCCCTCGGACTTCTGCCGGATCACGTGCGGCGCCCGCTGCGCGGCGTCGCTGACCGTCGAGGCCGCCGAGTGTGCCTTGTCGCTGACCGTCGAGGCGGCCGAGTGGGCCTTGTCACTCACGGTCGATGCTGCCGAGGAGGCATGGTCGCCCACCGCGTGGGCGCCGTGCTTGGTGCTGTGACCCAGGTCGGAAGCGCTTCCCATCACCTTGTCCCTCACATTCTGCAGTGCGTTGCGGGCCCGCTGCTTGCGGTCGTCGACGATGCGGGCGGGGCTGACCTTGTACGCCAGCGCGTCCACGTCGGAACTCAGGTTGTTCCGGGTGGCTTCGATCTCCCGGCGGATCTGGTCCGGGTCGGTGCTCATCGGGCGACCTCCTGCGGGTGGGGCTTGAGCGCGTCGGGGATCCGCTGCACGCTGTCGTTGGTCTGCTTGAGGCCGCGGATGTGCTCGGCGCTCTTCTTGGCCTTGGTGTAGAGGACCGCGGCGATCGCGCCCCAGATGACGGCCACGATCAGGGCCGCCCAGCCGGCGTCCATCACGTTGGACAGCCCGGCCCAGAGGGCCAGCGACAGGAAGAGGGCCACCATGTAGCCGCCGAAGCCGGCGCCGCCGAAGAAGCCGGCGGTCTTGCCCGCCTTCTTGCCCTCCTGGCGGATCTCGGCCTTGGCCAGCTCGACCTCCTGCCGCATCAGGGTCGACAGGTCGCTGGTGACCTGGCGCATCAGCTCACCGATCGAGCTGCCCCTGACCTCGTCCGCGTCGTGGGGGTGGTAGCCGGAGTCCAGCCCCGCCCCCTGCGTCGGCATGCTCATGCCGCCGCCTCCCTTCGGGTGATTCCTGGGCTCACGGACGGGTGGTCCCGGTCGACGGCACGCCCGGCAGCGGGTCGGTCTGGCTCACCGGCGGCAGCGGCTGGCCGACGCCACCGGCGGGGTCGGCGTAGCTGGTGGTGGTCTGCGGGTCGGCGTACGCGCCCGGGGTCGGGTCGAGGTAGCCGCCCGGCGGTACGGCGTCCGGCACCGCACGCGGGGCCGGCGGGGTCGGGATGACCGCGGTCTGCTCCGGGTCGTAGCCGGCGCCCGAGCCGTACGCGGGGTAGCCGTTGCCACCCTGGCCGTCGCCGGCGGCCGAGATGTTCTTGGTCAGCCGGCCGGCGAGCACACCCAGCACGGCGGCGCCGACCAGGAAGGTGCCCGGGTTGCGACGCGCGTAGTCGCGCACCTCGGCGATGAGGTCGCCGGGCTCGCGCTGCTCCAGCCAGCCGGCCACGCCGTGCACCCGGTCGGCGGCCTGGCGGGCGATCTCGCTCACCGGGCCGGCCTGGCCGCCCTGCTCGGCCATCGAGCGCATCTCGTCGGCCAGCGAACGGAGCCCGCCGGCGGCACGCCGCTGCTGGTCGCCGGCCTGGCTGGCGAGCTGGCTGCGGGCCTCGCCGTAGAGGTTGCGCGCCTGGAGCTTCGCCTCGCCGACGACCTCCCGGCCCTGCTCCTTGGCCGTCCCGGCGACGGCGCCACCGGCGTGCTTGGCCTCCGAGCCGACCTGACGGGCCTGCTCGCGGACGCCGCTGCCGTTGCTCGACTCCTGCCCGTACGTGGAAGTCGTGGGTGACAGATCGTAGGTCATGATTTCCCTTCCGCTCGGAAAGTCTCCGCGGGTGTGTGCTGGGGGGGATGCGTCGGCCGTTACTGCCGTCGCACCTCTTGACCTACCCTGCGTTGCCGGTTCCATACCTCCTTCGTGACTTTCCCTGCGGGCCGCCGCCGGAGCGCTACAAAATGGAGGATCGGCGGATCGCGTGTCGTCCTTGTCACGCACAGTGTCCGACGCTCCCCCGCCGCCGGCGCCGCGGGCAGGGCGTTCCGCAGGTCCACGGAGGTGAATCGATGGCACGACATGCACGCGGCGGCCCGGCGGGCCCGAAGCCGAAGGTGCAGCTCGCCGCCGTGGCCGCGGCCGGGGTCTTCACCCTGATCGGAGTGCTCGGGTTCATCCCCGGCATCACCATCAACTACGCCGACATGACGTTCGCCGGCCACCACTCCGAGGCCCGGCTGCTCGGCCTGTTCCAGGTGTCGATCCTGCACAACGCGCTGCACCTGGGCTTCGGACTGGCCGGTCTGCTGCTGGCCCGCAGCGTCGCCGGGGCCCGGGTCTTCCTCGCCGGCGGCGGCGCCCTCTACCTCGGCCTGTGGCTGTACGGCTTCGCGATCGACCGGGAGAGCGCGGCGAACTTCATCCCGGTCAACGACGCCGACAACTGGCTGCACCTGGTCCTCGGCTTCGGCATGCTCGCCTTCGGGCTGCTGCTCTCCAACCAGGTGGGCACGGGCACCCGGGCCGACGACCCCTTCGACCGCCCCTGACCCGCGCCGCGTGGCGGCGTTTGCCCGCCGCGCCCTCCGGGCACGGAGGTCGGAGGCCGTCGACGAGGAGGGGCGTCATGCCGAGGTGGTTGCGTGACAACGCGCTGACCGTGGCGATGTTCGGCGCTTTTCTCGTCTTCCTGGTGTTGCAGAGCGTGTTCGGTTGGCAGACGTACAACCAGGAGCTGGCCGAGTTCGGGGCCGCGCCAACCAGCTGGCCGGCGTACCTGGGCACCGGGCACTTCATGGAGTCGGTCTTCGAGAACTGGGAGTCGGAGTTCCTCCAGATGGGCGGCTACGTCCTGCTCACCGCCTACCTGGTGCAGCGCGGGTCGGCGGAGTCCAAGCCGGTGGGACAGACCGACCGGCCCGAGGACGACGAGCGGCGGGCCACCCCGGACTCCCCCTGGCCCGTACGCGCCGGCGGGCTGCCCCTGGTGGTCTACCGCAACAGCCTCTCCATCGCGCTGCTGCTGATCTTCGCCGGCTCGTTCGTCGGCCACCTGCTCGGCGGGACCGCCGACTACAACCAGCAGCAGGCGCTGCAGAGCGGTGCGCCGCCGATCGGCGTGTGGGAGTTCCTCGGCACGAGCGACTTCTGGTTCCAGTCGATGCAGAACTGGCAGAGCGAGTTCCTCGCCGTCGGCACGCTGATCGTGCTGAGCATCTTCCTGCGTCAGCACGCGTCGCCGGAGTCGAAGCCGGTCACCGCCGTACACGCGCACACCGGCGACTGACCGCCCGGCCCCGTCAGGCCGGCACGCGCAGCCGCTTGGCGAAGCACACGCTGTACGGGTTGCCGACGTACTCGCCGTAGACCGGGATCGGCTCGTACCCGCTGGAGGTGTAGAGCCCGATCGCGGCCGGCAGGTACGTGCCGGTCTCCAGGCGGAGCACCGCGTACCCCTGCTGGAAGGCCAACTCCTCCAGCGCGGTCAGCAACTGCCGGGCGATGCCCCGCCCCCGGTGGGCCGGGCGGACGTACATCCGCTTCACCTCGCCGGTGCCGGCGTCGAGCGCCTGGATCCCGCCGCAGGCGACCGCCCGCCCGTCGGCGACCACCACCAGGTAGCGGATGTCGTCGTGGGTGACGGTCGCCTGGCCGTCCAGCCCGCCGTCGGCCGCCCGCAGCTCGCGCTGCTGGGCGGTGACCAGGGCGTCGATCTCCGCATCGGTGGCGGGGCGCGACTCGATCAGCATCAGGCCACGCTAGGCGGCGGGGATTTCGGGCAGGTTTCCGGCAATCGACCCGCGCACGGAGCGCGACGAGCCATTCGGCGTCGCCCGCCTGGGCGGGCTATTCGGCGTCGCCCGCCTGGGCGGGCTGTTCGGCGTCGCCCGCCGCCGCGATGCGGGACGGGCCGGGCCCCTGGGAGGCACCGGGCCCGTCGGACGGGTCAGCCTCCCGGACCGGCCCGGCGTCGCCGAAGCCGTCCGCCGGGGCGACGTCGTCGGAGACGTCGGCGTCGGTGCCCTCGACGTCGTCCTCCGGGCGCTGCCGGCGGGCCTTGCGGGCCGCCAGCCGCTCCGCGGCGGACGCCCGGGTGGACTTCTCCTCCAGCCGGACGTCGGTGCCCCGGTTGCCGGGGATGAAGTCGGCCCCGGCGTAGAGGGTCGGCTGCCAGTCGAACTCCCGCTCGCCGATCCGGACCAGGTCGCCCGGTTCCGCGCCGGCCTTGCCCAGCTTCTCCTCGACACCCAGGCGGGCCAGCCGGTCGGCCAGGTAGCCGACGGCCTCGTCGTTGTCGAAGTTCGTCTGCCGCACCCACCGCTCGGGACGGACACCGTGCACGACCCAGGCGCCGTCCGGCGCGGCCTCGATGGTGAAGCCGGCGTCGTCGACCGCCCGGGGGCGGATCACGATCCGGGTCGCCTCGGCCGGCGGCGCGGCCTTGCGTCCCTGCTCCACCAGCTCCGCCATGGCGTACATGAGCTCCTTGAGCCCCTCCCGGGTCGCCGCGGAGACCTCGAACACCCGGAAACCGCGCTCCTCCAGGTCGGGGCGGACGATCTCGGCGAGGTCCCGGCCGTCGGGCACGTCGACCTTGTTGAGCGCCACCAGCCGGGGACGGTCGGCCAGGCCGCCGTACTCGGTCAGCTCGGCCTCGATGGTGTCGATGTCGGCGACCGGGTCCCGGCCGGGCTCCAGGGTGGCGGTGTCGATGACGTGCACCAGCACCGCGCAGCGCTCGATGTGCCGCAGGAACTCCAGGCCGAGGCCCTTGCCGGCGGCCGCCCCGGGGATCAGGCCGGGCACGTCGGCGACGGTGAAGGTGTGGTTGTCCAGCCGGACCACGCCCAGGTTGGGCACCAGGGTGGTGAAGGGGTAGTCGGCGATCTTCGGCTTGGCGGCGGAGATCACCGAGATCAGCGACGACTTGCCGGCCGACGGGAAGCCCACCAGCCCGACGTCGGCGACGCTCTTGAGCTCCAGCACCGCGTCGAGCTGCTCGCCGGGCTCGCCCAGCTCGGCGAAGCCGGGGGCCTTGCGCCGGGCGTTGGCCAGCGACGCGTTGCCCCGGCCGCCGCGCCCGCCCCGGGCCACCTCGAAGGTCGTGCCGGTGCCGACCATGTCGGCCAGGACCGTGCCGTCGGGGGCCTGCACCACGGTGCCGTTCGGCACCTTGAGCACAAGGTTGCGGCCGTTCGCGCCGTCCCGGTTCGACCCGGCGCCACCCTTGCCGTTCTCGGCCTTCACGTGCGGGCGGAAGTGGAAGTCCAGCAGTGTCGTCACCTGCGGGTCGACCACCAGGGACACGCTGCCGCCGTGCCCGCCGTTGCCGCCGTCGGGGCCGCCGAACGGCTTGAACTTCTCCCGGTGGATCGAGACACAACCGTGCCCACCATCGCCGGCCTGCAGGTGCAGGACGACCCGGTCAACGAACGTCGCCACGGGCGTCAATCCTTCCAGCGAGGGTCACGCCCCGCACGAAAAAAGCGAAGCGGGCCGGGACACGAGGTCCGCGGCCCGCAACGCCTTCGAACTACTGCTGCGGCACGATGCTGACGGTCTTGCGACCGCGCTTGGTGCCGAACTGGACCGAACCGGCGGCCAGCGCGAAGAGCGTGTCGTCTCCGCCGCGGCCGACCAGGTCACCGGGGTGGAACTTGGTGCCACGCTGACGGATGAGGATCTCACCCGCGCTGACGACCTGACCACCGAAGCGCTTCACGCCGAGCCGCTGCGCCGCGGAGTCACGGCCGTTGCGCGAGCTGGACGCACCCTTTTTGTGAGCCATCTGAGGACGACCTACTTCCCGCTGGAGATGCCGGTCACCTTGACCTGGGTCAACGGCTGGCGGTGACCCTGGCGCTTGTGGTAGCCGGTCTTGTTCTTGAACTTGTGGATCCGGATCTTCGGGCCCTTGGTGTGCGCGGCGATCTCGCCGGACACCGCGACCTTGGCAAGCTTCGCCGCGTCGGTCACCAGGTCGTCACCGTCGACGAGGAGCACCGCGGTGAGCTTCACCGCGTCGCCGGGGGCACCGACGAGCTTCTCGACCTCGATCACGTCGCCCTCGGCGACCTTGTACTGCTTGCCGCCGGTCTTGACGATCGCGTACATCGGAGGCGGACTCCCTGTCGTTGAGGCTGCTGGCGGGTGTTCCCGCGGCGGCTCGCCGGGTAGCAGAGGCACGGCGGCGCGGGCACGCGAGAACTCGGTACACCAAAGTGCACCGCCGGCCAGCGTACGCCATCGGAGGGCCCACACCCAAACCGGGCCCCGCCGGTCAGCGGGCGCAGAGCTGGTCGAGGCGCTGCCGGAGCCGGTCGAGCCCGGTCTCGTCGATCGAGTCGACGTCGGTGCCCAGCGTGCCGACCTCCGCCGCCATGTCCGCGAGGAGGGTCTTGAGCTGGGCGTCCTCGGCCCGGGTCGACTCGCGCCGCAGCGTGCTGCGCCAGTCGGTCAGCGCGGTGGAGATGCGGTCCCGGGCGGTCCGGGCCGCCGCGGCGTCGTCCGACCCGACCGCCGCGACCATCTTGCCGAGCTCCTCGACGTACGTCCGTACGGCCGTCTCGCCGGCCCGCTGTGCCGCGGCACA
>NZ_WAAS01000204.1:0-12011 GCF_008806585.1 Micromonospora sp. AMSO12t | reverse complement strand
GTACGGCGGCGGGTGCGGACGGCGGCGGCCAGGTGGCTGAGGACCTCCTCGGTGGTGTCCCAGCCGATGCAGGCGTCGGTGACCGACTGGCCGTAGGTCAGCTCGCGGGTCGGGTCAAGGTCCTGGCGGCCGGCGAGCAGGAAGCTCTCCAGCATGATCCCGACGATGCCGCGCTGGCCGGCGTCGAGCTGGGCGGCCACGTCGGCGGCCACCCGCGGCTGGTTGCGGTGGTCCTTGCCGCTGTTGGCGTGGCTCGCGTCGATCACCACGCGCTCGGGCAGGCCCGCCGCCCGCAGCAGCTCCAGGGCGCCGGCCACCGACTCCGCGTCGTAGTTCGGCCGCCCGCCGCCGCCGCGCAGCACCAGGTGCCCGTCCGCGTTGCCCCGGGTGTGCAGGATCGCCGGCGTGCCGGAGACGTCGATGCCGGGGAAGACGTGCGGTACGCCGGCGGCGCGGATGGCGTCCACGGCGGTGCCGATGCTGCCGTCCGGGCGGTTCTTCATGCCGATCGGCATCGACAGGCCGGAGGCGAGCTGCCGGTGCACCTGGCTCTCCACCGTCCGCGCGCCGATCGCGCCCCACGCCACCGTGTCGGCGATGTACTGCGGGGTGATCGGGTCGAGGAACTCGCAGCCGACGGGGAGCCCCAGGCGCAGCACGTCGAGCAGGAGCGCCCGGGCGGTACGCAGGCCGGTGTTGACGTCGCCGGAACCGTCCAGCCCGGGGTCGTTGATCAGGCCCTTCCAGCCCACCGTCGAGCGCGGCTTCTCGAAGTAGACCCGCATCACCACCAGCAGGTCGTCGGCCACCCGGGCGGCGGCGTCGCGGAGCAGGTGGGCGTACTCCAGGGCGGCGGCCGGGTCGTGCACCGAGCACGGGCCCACCACCACCAGCAGGCGGTCGTCGGCGCCGTCCAGCACCCGGCCGACCGCGCGTCGCCCGGCCAGCACGGCCGAGGCGAGCGTGTCGTCGAGGGGCAGGTCGTGGTGCAGCAGGGCCGGGGTGGTCAGCGGCACGACACGGTCGATCCGCTGATCGCTGACCCGAACGGTCTCCGGGGTGGTCACGGTGGGAATCCTTCCGCCGACCGTGCCCCGGGGCCGGTGCCCAGGTCGAGCCGGCTGCTCGTACGCAAAAGGGCAGGAACGAGAGCTCCTGCCCGGCCGGCTCGAATGTGGTGACGTCAGATCATGGTGAAGTCACCGGCGTGCGAGCCGGCTGCCTAAACCATCGATACGAACGCGTCACGCGGCCAAGCGTACCCGGTTGCGCGGGAAGGTCCACCCGGTCGTCGGGAAAGACTCGCTTCGTGTTCACCTCCATCGATGCGTGCGACGGTAGTTTCATCGACACCGACCGCTGTTTCCCGGAGGTTCCCGATGGACCGTCGTACCGTCCTGCGCGCCACCGTCGTCGGCGGCGCCGCCGCCTTCTCCGGCAGTCTCTGGGCCGGCGCCGCCCATGCCGCCCCTGCTCAGCCGGGTGCCAGCCCCTACGGGCCGCTCGGCGCGGCCGACGCCAACGGCATCCAACTGCCCGCCGGCTTCACCAGCCGGGTCGTCGCCCGCTCCCGCCAGGCGGTGCCCGGCACGTCGTACACCTGGCACGACGCGCCCGACGGCGGCGCCTGCTTCGTCGCCGGCACCGGCTGGATCTACGTCTCGAACTCCGAGATCCTGAGCACCGGTGGGGCATCCGCGGTGCGCTTCGCCGCCGACGGCAGCGTCGTCTCGGCGTACCGCATCCTGTCGAACACCAACCGCAACTGCGCGGGCGGCGCGACCGGGTGGGGGACCTGGCTCTCCGGCGAGGAGGTCAACCGGGGGTACGTCTACGAGACGTACCCCCAGGGCGGCCGGGCCGGGGTCCGGCGGGCCGCGATGGGCCGGTTCAACCACGAGGCCGCCGCCTGCGACCCGGACCGCCGGGTCGTCTACCTCACCGAGGACGAGACCAACGGCTGCTTCTACCGGTTCCGGCCGACCACCTGGGGCGACCTCTCCGCCGGCACCCTGGAGGTGCTGGTCGCCGGCACGGGCACCAGCGGCCCGGTGAGCTGGGCACGGGTGCCCGACCCGGACGGCTCGCCCACGCTCACCCGCGACCAGGTCGCCGGGGCGAAGAGGTTCAACGGCGGCGAGGGCTGCTGGTACGCCGACGGCACCTGCTGGTTCACCACCAAGGGCGACAACCGGGTCTGGGCCTACGACGCGGTCGACCAGCGCATCGACCTGGCGTACGACGACTCGCTGGTCTCCGGGACGGCGCCGCTGACCGGGGTGGACAACATCACCGGGGCCCGCTCGGGCGACCTCTACGTCGCCGAGGACGGCGGCAACATGGAGATCAACGTGATCACCCCGGCGGGGGTGGTCGCCCCGTTCCTGCGGATCACCGGCCAGTCCTCGTCGGAGATCTGCGGGCCGGCGTTCTCGCCCGACGGCAGCCGGTTCTACTTCTCGTCGCAGCGCGGCACGTCCGGCTCCTCCTCGGGTGGCGTCACCTACGAGGTACGCGGACCGTTCCGCTCCTGAGCGGCCCGCCGCCGCCGGGGCCGGTCGCGATCATCCGGGCGCGATCATGCGGCGTGCCGGAGGCGGCGGCGGGGTATGTGGGCGGTCATGAGTCACGAGCAGAGCGACCAGGAACGAGTGGAGTCCCGCGCACACCTCCTGCCGGAGGAGGCGGCGGCCGGCAGCGACGACCCCCACGCGCAGGCGGAGGCCATCCTCGCCGAGTCCGACCTCCGGGAGGAGGACCGCAACGCCGCCCCCGACACCGTGCTGGAGCGGCGTACCTCCGATCAGACGGTGACCCCCATCGAGCCCCCCGACTGAGCCACGGCCCCCGGGCCCGTCGCGAGCCGCGGTAGCTGTGCTCCCGCAGCCAGGCGATCGGGCCGACCGCCCGCAGCCCCGGCGGCAGGTTGCCGATCGGGTCGAAGGCCAGCGCCGCGTCCTCCCGGGCGCCGAGCTGGGCACCGAGGCTGACCTGCCCGAACGGACGCCACGGCCCGACGGCGGACGCGACCGCGAGCACCAGGCGCGGCGCGTCCGCCCGGGCCGCGGCGGCCACCTCGGCCAGGCTGCGGCCCAGGCCGGGCGACTCCGGGTCGGCCAGCGCGGCCAGGAAGAGCCGCCGCCGGCCCGCGCGAAACGGCATGATCGTGCTGTACGTCCCCGCGAAGCGCCGCCGGGGCAGCGGCAAATTCCGCAGCAGCGGCGCGGCCCCGCTGGAGCTGACCAGCAGGTCGAACGGCCGCTCACCGTCGCGGTGCAGCCGCACGGCCAGCCCCAGCACGTCCGGCCAGGCGCCCGGCGTGGGCACGCCCTTGGAGAGCCGGACGGTCGCCCGGAAGTGGCCCGGGCCGTCCAGCAGCGGCACCCCGGTCGGCGGTCCCGACGTACCCCAGACGACGACCTCGCCCGCGAACGAGCGGCCCGCGGGATGCAGCAGGCGGGCCCGGCGCAGCCGGGTCAGGGCGGCGGTCGCGCGGTCGACCGCGACGGCGGCCCGGTCGGTCACGGTGGCGGCAGGCGGCATGCCTCCCCGGTACCCGGCGGCCGGCGGTCGATGCCTCGCCGCGTGCGGCGCGTCCCCTCCCGCGCACCTGATCGGATAGCGTCGTGCCATGCCCGACAGCGGTTACCCCTGGCCCATCGAGACCACCCGCCTGGACAACGGCCTGCGCGTGGTGGTGAGTGAGGACCGCACCGCTCCGGCGGTCGCCGTGAACCTCTGGTACGACGTCGGCTCCCGGCACGAGCCCGAGGGGCAGACCGGCTTCGCGCACCTCTTCGAGCACCTGATGTTCGAGGGCTCGGTCAACGTGGCGAAGACCGAGCACATGAAGCTGGTGCAGGGCGCGGGCGGCTCGCTCAACGCCACCACCAACCCGGACCGCACCAACTACTTCGAGACCGTCCCCGCCGAGCACCTGGAACTGGCGCTGTGGCTCGAGGCGGACCGGATGGGCGGCCTGGTCCCCGCGCTGACCCAGGAGACGCTGGACAACCAGCGGGACGTGGTCAAGAACGAGCGGCGCCAGCGCTACGACAACGTGCCCTACGGCGACGCCTGGCTGCGGCTGCTGCCGCTGCTCTACCCGCCCGGGCACCCCTACCACCACGCCACGATCGGGTCGATGGCCGACCTGAACGCCGCCGACCTGGCCACCTTCCAGGCGTTCCACCGGACGTACTACGCGCCGAACAACGCCGTGCTCACCGTCGTGGGCGACGCCTCGGCCGCCGAGGTGTTCGCGCTGGCCGACAAGTACTTCGGCGCCCTCCCGCCGCGCGCGGAGATCCCGCCGGCCCCGGACGGCCGGACCGTCCCGGCCACCGGCCGACCCGCCGTGGAGACGGTCACCGCCGAGGTGCCGGCGCCGCGCGTCTACATCGCGCACCGCACCCACCCCTTCGGCAGCCCCGGCTACGACGTGCTGACGGTGCTCGCCACCGTGCTGGGCAGCGGCCGGGGCAGCCGCCTCTACCAGCGTCTCGCCGACGGCGAGCGGATCGCCCAGCCCGACATGGTCGGGGCGTACGGGGTGGACCTGGCGCACGCCCCCGCGCCGCTGATCGCCACCGCCACGGCCCGCCCCGGGGTGAGCGCCGAACGGCTGGGCGCCGGGCTGGCCGAGGTGGTCGACGAACTGGCCACCGTCCCGGTCACCACCACCGAACTGGACCGGGCCAAGTCCCTGCTGAGCACCTCGTGGTGGCGGCAGATGTCCACGGTGGACGGCCGGGCGGACACGCTCGGGCGCTACGCCACCCAGTTCGGCGACCCGGCGAAGGCCGCGGAGCGGCTGCCGGCCTGGCTCGCGGTGACCGCCGAGCAGATCGCCGAGGCCGCCGCCGAGGTGCTCGCCGCCGACGACCGGGTCACCCTGACCTACCTGCCCGAGGAGAAGCCCTGATGACGCTGATCGCCGACCGTCCCGGGCCCGGCGCCGCCCGCCCGTACCGGTTCCCGCAGGTGGTCCGCCGCACGGTGGCGGGTGGTCAGGTGGTCGCCGCGCACCTGCCCGGGCAGAACCTGGCGGTGGCGCTGCTGCTGCTCGACGCGGGCGCCGGCCGCGAACCCACCGGCAAGGAAGGGCTCGGCGCGGTGCTCGCCAAGGCCCTGGAGGAGGGGACCGCGCAGCGCGACGCGACGGCGTACGCGCTGGCGATCGAAGGGCTCGGCACCGAGCTGGTGATCGGGCTGGACTGGGACTCCTTCCAGGTCAGCGTGCAGGTGCCGGTGGAGCGGCTGAACGCCGCCGTGGAGCTGCTCGCCGAGGCGGTGCGCACCCCGAAGCTGGACCCGGACGACGTCCGGCGGGTCCGCGACGACGAGGCGACCGCGCTGCGGATGGACTGGGCCAACCCCGGCCCGCGGGCCGACGCGGCGCTGCGCGCGGACCTGTTCGGCGCCGGCAACCGCTGGGGCCGTCCCCTCTACGGCGACCCGGAGTCGGTGGCGGCGCTGGACGTCGAGGACGTCACGGTCTTCCACTCCGAGTGGTTCATCCGCCCCGGCACGCTGGTCGTCGCCGGGGACCTGGACCGGCTGGACCTGGACGCGCTCGGCGCGGCGGCGTTCGCGGGCACCGGCGGCGGGCCGGTCGACCGGGGCGGCCCGATCGAGGTGCCGACCCGGCCCGGCCGGCGGATCATCCTGGTGGACCGGCCCGGCTCGGTGCAGTCCACGCTGCGACTGGGCCACCCGTCGCCGCACCGCTCCCACCCCGACCACGTGCCGATGACGCTCGCCGGCACGGTGCTCGGCGGGGCGTTCACCTCCCGGCTCAACCACCTGATCCGCGAGGTGCGCGGCTACACGTACGGCATCCGGGGCGACTTCGCCTCGTCCCGCCGGTTCGGCCGGTTCGGGGTCAGCTCCGGGGTGCAGACGGCGGTCACCGCGCCGGCCGTCGTCGAGTCGGTCGGCGAGATCACCCGTACCCGGGAGACCGGGGTGACCGAGGAGGAGCTGGCGGTCGCGCGCTCCTGGCGGGCCGGGCAGCTCTCCGTCGAGTTGCAGAGCCCCCGGTCGATCGCCTCCGCGCTGACCACCCTGGTCGTGCACGACCTGCCCGACGACTACCACGCCCGGTTGCGCGAGTCGCTGCTCGCCGCCGACGTGGCGGAGGTCTCCGCGGCGGCCGCCACGCACCTGCGCCCGGAGGACCTCACCATCGTGGTGGAGGGCGACGCCGCGGTGATCCGCGACGAACTCGTCGCCACCGGCCTGGGCGAGCTGGTCGACCACGCCTCCTGAGCGGCCCGGGGCGGTGTGACATGGGTCGCGCCGCCCCCGGCCGGCGCGGGTGGCCCGTCCGGGGCGGCCGGCGTGGATGCTCCGGCGGGCCGCCCCGCCGGCTGACGATCCTCCCGTCCCACCGGCCCCTCCGGCGAGGTCGTTGCGTCCCGGCGCGGCCCGGAGTGGCCACGGCCACCGCCGGGCGGGAGCGCCGCCGGCCCCGGTGGGTGGGAAAGCGTTCCCGGTCGGGTCGCCGGGCTGGGTAGCCTCGCGGGCATGAGGATCGGCATTGTGGGGGCCACCGGCCAGGTCGGTGGCGTGATGCGGCAGGTGCTGGCGGAGCGGGAGTTCCCGGCGGAGCAGGTGCGGTTGTTCGCCTCGGCGCGGTCGGCCGGGCGCACCCTGCCCTGGCGGGACGGCGAGGTGACCGTGGAGGACGCGGCCACCGCCGACTACTCCGGGCTCGACATCGTGCTCTTCTCCGCCGGCAAGGGCAGCGCGAAGGAACTCGCGCCCCGGGTCGCCGCCGCCGGCGCCGTCGTCATCGACAACTCCTCGGCGTTCCGCATGGACCCGGAGGTGCCGCTGGTCGTCGCCGAGGTCAACCCGCACGCCGCCGCCGTACGCCCCAAGGGGATCATCGCCAACCCGAACTGCACGACGATGGCCGCGATGCCCGTGCTGCGCCCGCTGCACGCCGAGGCGGAACTGGTCAGCCTGGTCGTCTCGACGTACCAGGCGGTCTCCGGCGCCGGCCTGGCCGGCGTCGCCGAACTCGACGAGCAGGTCCGCAAGGTCGCCGAGCACGCCGCCGGCCTCGCCTTCGACGGCGCGGCCGTGGAGTTCCCGGCCCCCCGCTCGTTCGCCCGGCCGATCGCGTTCAACGTGCTCCCGCTCGCCGGCTCGATCGTCGACGACGGCAGCTTCGAGACCGACGAGGAGCAGAAGCTGCGCAACGAGAGCCGCCGCATCCTGGAGATCCCCGGGCTGCGCGTCTCCGGCACCTGCGTACGGGTGCCCGTCTTCACCGGCCACTCGCTCCAGATCAACGCCCGCTTCGCCCGCCCGATCAGCCCGCAGCGGGCCCGCGAGCTGCTCGACGGCGCTCCCGGCGTGGCGCTCGCCGACGTGCCGACCCCGTTGCAGGCGGCCGGCCAGGACCCGACCTTCGTCGGGCGGATCCGCGCCGACGAGACCGTCGAGCACGGCCTCGCCCTGTTCTGCTCCAACGACAACCTGCGCAAGGGCGCCGCGCTCAACGCGGTGCAGCTCGCCGAGCTGGTCGCCGCCGAGCGCCGCTGACCGACGCGCCTTCCCCGGGCCTCCGCCAGCTGTGGCGGGGGCCCGTCGCGTCCCCCGGTGCGGCCCGTCGCGTCGGCGTACGGCGGGCACACGGGCGCGGGCGGGGCGTCCGCCGTGGTTCGATGGGAACGCCGTGACCGGTCGAAGCGGAGGTTGCCGTGGCGGACGACGAGACCCAGCGGGCGTTGACGGAGCTGATCGCCGGCCACCGGCTGGGGGTGCTGGCCACGCTCAAGCGGGACGGGCGCCCGCAGCTCTCCACCGTCATCTACGCCTTCGACAGCGGCGCGGCCCTGATCCGCGTCTCGGTGACCGACGGCCGGGCCAAGACCGCCAACCTGCGCCGGGACCCGCGCGCCTCGTTCCACGTCGCCAGCGACGACGGCTGGGCGTACGCGGTCGCGGAGGGGCGCGCCGAGCTGACGCCGGTGGCCGCCGACCCGCAGGACGCGACCGTGACGGAGCTGGTCGACCTCTACCGGGCGATCCAGGGGGAGCATCCGGACTGGGCCGACTACCGGCGGGCGATGGTCGCCGAGGGGCGCCTCGTGCTCCGGCTGCACGTCGAGCGCCTCTACGGCCTCCCGCCGCGCGCCTGACCCGGGCCGGGGTCGCGCGCGTTACCCCGTGCGGTCGGCGGGTAGACGGCGGTGCCGACACCGAGAGGGGAGCACCATGACAACGGTCGGAGAGTTCATGACGACCCGGTTGGTGACGATGGACGGCAACGACACGCTGATCGCCGCGGCGCAGGAGATGCGCGACAGCGCCATCGGCGACGTGGTGGTGACCGACGGCGACGACGTCATCGGCATCGTGACGGACCGGGACATCACGGTCCGGGGCGTGGCCGAGAACATGGACCCGAACTCGACCCCGCTCAACCAGATCACCAGCAAGGACGTGATCACGGTCAGCCAGTACGACGACGCGGTCGCCGCCGCCGACCTGATGCGGACCTACGCCGTACGCCGGTTGCCGGTCATCGACGACGGGCGGCTGGTGGGCCTGGTCTCGATGGGTGACCTCGCCGTGGAGCGGGAACCGCAGTCGGTGCTCGCCGACATCAGCGCCGACGAACCGAACAACTGACCGTACGCGTCGACGCGCCGGCTCCCCGAGATGGGGGCCGGCGCGCCGGTCCTCGGCTGGACCGCCGGATCTATGATCCCGGCGTGTCCGCAGAGCCCCCCGCACCAGGCCGGATCGCGCCGACCGGCTGGCGCCCCGACGTCCGACCCACCCTGCCGCCGACCGGGCCCGTTCCGCCGACCGGGCCCGTGCCGGTCGCGGGAGCGTGGTCGGCCGGTAGGTCGACGGCGATGACGGTGCTGTTGGTCCTGTTCGGCCTGGCCGTGGTCGCGGTGAACACCGCCATCGCGTACGTGGCGGTCGGTGCGAAGGTCGTCCCGATCGTCACCGGGCTGCTCCTCTGCCTGGTGTTCGTGCTCGCCGTGCGTCTGCTGCACCGGGCCGCGTGGCTGGCGTTCCTCGCCATGGGGCCGGCCCTGTTCGTCCTCGTGGGCTCGGTGCAGCTCGCACCCGAGGCGGTGCTGGAGGCGCGCGGCGTCCGCCAGGAGGTGACGATCGTCGACGTGTCGGTCGTCGGCAAGCGGCATGCCTTCACGCTCCAGGGCGCCGACGGGCGCCTCGACGAGCCGCTGGTCCACCAGGGCAGCAACCCCAGCTACCAGGTCGGCGACAGGCTCGCCGTGCTCACCGATCCCGACGGGGTGGTCGAACTCGAGGCCGCCGACCGGGTCGACTCCGGCGGCATGGTCGCGGCACTGCTCCTCGGCGGTGCCGGCTGGACCTTCATCGCACTGCTCGCCGGGTGGCGCGGCCACGTCCGCCGCCGGAACGACCGCCACGACACCCTCCTGATCTAGCCCGTACGCGCAGGGCCACCCCCGCCGGGCGGGCGACTCACCCGGTCCGGGCGAGGTTGGCCCGGCACCGGACGGGGACCCCGTGCAGGGACATTGCCCGACGGGGGAGGAGAAGACCCGATGGTGGACGCGACGACGAGGTTCTTCGAGGACCTCGACCGGCGGGGGTACGACCCCCTGCTGGCGAAGTCCTCCGGGACCCTGCGCCTGGACCTGCACGAGGGGGCGCACACGACGCACTGGCTGCTGCGGATCGACCGCGGGCGGCTCCAGGTCAGCCAGGAGGACCAGGATGCCGACACGGTGGTCGGGACCAGCCCCGAGCTCTTCGAGGAGGTCGCCGCCGGCCGCGAGCACGGGGTGGCCGCGCTGCTGCGGGGGGACATAACGGTGAGCGGAGACCTGCGGCTGGTGGTGCAGATGGAGCGGCTCTTCCCCAGCCATCCGGACACCCGTGGACCACGTCGGCATTTCAGGTCCCGTCAGGAGGTGCGGTGATGGCGCAGAACACGATCCGGATCCTGGACGGCAGCACCTTCGTGGTGTCAGAGGACACCGGGGACATCGAGGCGACGCCGAGCGAGCCGACCGGGTTCTTCTCGCTGGACACCCGCTTCCTGTCGACGTGGGTGCTGACGGTCAACGGGGACCGACTCACCCCCCTGTCGTACGACGACCTGCAGTACTACGAGGCCCGCTTCTTCCTGGTGCCGGGGATGGCCACCCACTACGTCGACGCGAAGCTGTCGATCGTCCGGGAGCGGGCGGTGGGGGGCAGTTTCCGGGAGACGCTCACCATCCTCAACCACGACGAGAAGCCGATCGACCTGGAGATCAGGATGGAGGCGGCGTCCGACTTCGCCGACCTGTTCCAGGTCAAGGACGAGATCCTCAACAAGAAGGGCGAGATCTACACGGAGGTCGAGTCCGACCGGCTGCGCCTGGGCTACCGGCGGGGCAACTTCATCCGGGAGACGCTGATCTCCGCGTCCCCGGCTCCACGCTACGACCGCAAGGGCTTCGCCTACTCGATCCACCTCCAGCCCAACGAGCAGTGGAAATCCGAGATCGACGTCAAGACGATGGCGGTCTCCCCGGGCGGGCGGGACCTGCGGATGGGGCTGCGGGCGCACACCACCGAGCGGCTCGCCCTCCAGCACGACCTCGAGGAGTGGATCGCCAGGGCCCCCAAGGTCAACAGTCAGCACGACCGGGTCGCCTCGACGTACCGCCGCAGCCTGATCGACCTGGCCGCGCTGCGCTTCTCGCCGCTCTCCCTCGGCGGGGCGTCGTTGCCGGCCGCCGGCCTGCCCTGGTTCATGACCATGTTCGGGCGGGACAGCATCCTCACCTGCCTGCAGACGCTGCCGTTCACGCCGGAGCTGTCGAAGACCACGCTGCGGATCCTGGCCTCGCTCCAGGGCACCCGGTTCGACGACTTCCGGGACGAGGACCCGGGCCGCATCCTGCACGAGATGCGGTACGGCGAGACCGCCGCCTTCGAGGAACAGCCGCACTCGCCGTACTACGGGTCGGTGGACGCGACCCCGCTGTTCCTGGTGCTGCTCGACGAGTACGAGAAGTGGAGCGGGGACGTCGAGCTGGTCAGGGAGCTGGAGCGGGAGTGCCGGGCCGCGCTGGAGTGGATCGACGACTACGCCGACCTGGTCGGCAGCGGCTACATCTGGTACGAGCGGCGCAACACCGACACCGGCCTGGAGAACCAGTGCTGGAAGGACTCCTGGGACTCCATCTCCTACCGGGACGGCACACTGCCGCCGTTCCCCCGGGCCACCTGCGAGGTGCAGGGGTACGCGTACGACGCGAAGCTGCGGGCCGCCCGCCTGGCGCGCGAGTTCTGGGGTGACCCGGACTTCGCCGACCGGTTGGAGCGGGAGGCGGCGGCGCTCAAGGAGCGGTTCAACCGGGACTTCTGGGTGGCGGACGGCGAGTACTACGCCCTCGCCCTGGACCCGGACGGGCGCCAGTGCGACGTGCTCAGCTCCAACATCGGTCACCTGCTGTGGAGCGGCATCGTCGACGACGACCGGGCCGAGAAGATCGCCGAGCACCTGGTCGGGCCCCGGCTCTTCACCGGCTGGGGGGTGCGGACGCTGGCCGAGGGCGAGGTCCGCTACAACCCGATCGGCTACCACAACGGCACGATCTGGCCGTTCGACAACTCGTTCATCGCCTGGGGCCTGCGCCGGTACGGCTTCGCCGAGGAGGCGGCGGTCATCGCCAACGGCATCCTCGACGCGGCCACCTACTTCCAGGGCCGGCTGCCGGAGGCGTTCGGGGGCTATCCCCGCGAGCTGACCAAGTTCCCGGTGGAGTACCCGACGGCGTGCAGCCCGCAGGCCTGGTCGACCGGCACGCCACTGCTGCTGTTGCGGACGATGCTCGGCCTGGAGCCGCACGAGGGGCACCTCGCGGTGGAGCCCCGGCTGCCGATCGGGATGGGGCGGATCGAGGTGCTGGACATCCCGGGCCGGTGGGGCCGCGTCGACGCGTTCGCCCGGGGCCGCCTCGACATGCACCGGCTCACCGACTAGCGCGGGCCCGGCT
>NZ_WAAS01000203.1:0-12071 GCF_008806585.1 Micromonospora sp. AMSO12t | reverse complement strand
TCCTCCCGGGCGCCTGACCCCGCCCCCGCCGTCGTCGACGGTTCCGCTCCGGCCGTAAGGTCGGAGGCGGGCCGCTCAGGTGCCGCCGAGGCCCGACAGGTCGACGTCCGCCACCTCGGTGACCGCGCGGATCGCCGTCACCGAGGCGTACCCCTCGGCCAGCAGCGCCAGGTCGGTGCCGGGCTGCACGGCCTGCCCCGGCTCCTCCAGCGACGTGCGGACGAAGCCGTGCCCGGCCTCCGCCACCGTCATCTGCACCTGGCCGAAGGTGGCCAGCGTGCCCCGGCGCACCCCGCGCAGCCGGCCGTGCGGCAGGTCCGGAGCGTTCACGTTGAGCACGCTCTCCACCGGCCCGGCGGTGAGCCGGGGCAGCAGGTCCAGGGCGACCCGGGCGGCGGTCGGCCAGTGCCGCTCGGCGTCGCGTACCCGGGCGGCGGCGGCCACCGCGGCACCCCCGCTGGCAGCCGTGGCCTCCCCGGCCGAGAGCACGTCGAGCGAGACGGCCATCGCCCGGCAGCCGTTCGCGGCGGCGGTGAAGGCCGCACCCACCGTGCCCGAGTGCAGCACCGCGCGTCCCGCGTTCGCGCCCCGGTTGATGCCGGACAGCACCACCGCCGGCGGCGGCCCGAAGGCGCCGTGCACGGCGATCAGCGCGATGAAGCCGGGGGAGCCGCCGACCGCGAACGCCGGCACCCCCGGCACCTCCGGCAGCGGGTGCTCGTGGACCACCACGCGCCCGTCGCGCTCCACGGCGGTCATCGCGGCGCTGGTGCCGCTCGCCTCCTCCAGCGGCGCGGCGACGACCACGTCCAGGCCCCGGTCCGCCGCCGCCCGCGCCAGCGCCTGGATGCCGGGCGCGGCGATGCCGTCGTCGTTGGTGACCAGTACCCGCAGCGTCATCGCTCGGCCGCCCGTTCGGCCAGCTCGTCGGGGCTGGTCCGCTCCTGCGGCCGGCTGCCGGCCGGTACGAGACGCACCCGGTCGACCAGGCCGGTGATCGAGTCGAGCCGGCCGGTGCCCAGGCCGTGCCGGGTCACGTTCAGCGCGCCGGCTGCCGCGCCGGTACGGATCGCGGTGCGCACGTCGCCGCCGCGCGCCACCACGGCCGCCACCCCGGCGGTCATCGAGTCGCCGGCCCCGCGCGGGTCGGCCGCCTCCAGCCGGGGCATCTCGACCTCGAAGACCTCGCCGTCGACCAGGGCGAGGGCGGGCTTGTCGGCCCGGCTCACCACCACGTTCTCGGCGCCGCCGGCGTGCAGGTCGTACAGGGCCCGGGTGAGCTGCTCCTCGTCCTCGCCGTCGGCGCGGCCGTCGGCGATCAGCTCCTCGTGGCTGACCTTGAGGAAGAAGACGCCGCTGTCCAGCACGGCGTCGAGGTGCTCGCCGCAGAGGTCGACCACCACCCGGCTGCCGTTGGCCCCCAGGTCGGCGGCGAACCGCCGGTAGAGGTCGGCCGGGACCAGGGACGGCTCGTTCGGCCCGCTCAGCACGCTGACCGAGGCGCGCAGCCCCTCGCCGAGCGCCAGGTTGTAGAGCTCGTCCAGCTCGTGCCGGCTGAGCGGCTGGCCGGGCACGTCCACGATCTCCTGCCGGGAGCCCTCGCGCCGATCGTGCACGTACCCGCCGCTGCCGGAGTCGCGGACCACCACCTTCAGGTGCACCCCCTCGCTGACCAGCAGCGGCTCCAGCACCTGGCCGATCTCGCCGCCGAGGGCGGCGCAGAGCACCACGTCGACCCCGAGCGACATCACCATCCGGGCCTGCCAGACGCCCTGCCCGCCGGGGTGCAGGTGCAGCTCCGGCGCCTCGCTGGGCTGGTCGACGGTCACCGTCAGCCGGGGCGTGGGCGCGAAGACCATCACGTGCCCGCTCATCCGTCGTACCCGTTCATGCGCCCATCCTCCGCCGGTCGACACGTGCCGTGACCATCCACCAGCTGACCGTAGTGTGGTCGGCGGCCGGGCGTCCGGACTCCGGGCGGGATCGGCGCGGCGTTGCCAGGGCGCCCGGCATGCGCGACGATCGGGCGACCACCGACGCTGGGGAGACGGCGTGCTCAGGCGAAGTTCCTTCAGCTACACCGTCCAGGCGCGCTGCTCCCTCCCGGACGCCGCGGCGCTGCTCGCCGACCCCACCCGGCAGGAGGACCTGCACCCGCTGATCGTCCGGGTCCGCCGGGTGCCGCCCCGTCCTGGCGCGCGGGCCAGCTACGACATCACCGATCGACTGGCCGCCGGGCCGGTGCGCCTGCCGATCACCTACCGGGCCGACGTCCTCGTCGACGATGCCGACGAGATCGTCACCGTGGCCCGGCAGTGGCCTGCCACCACGGTGCGCAACCACACCCGGCTGCGGGCGGAGCCCGACGGCGTGGTCCGCATCGAGGTCGAGATCACCCTCGCCGCGCCCGCGCCGCTCTTCGGCTACGCGTTCCGCCAGACCCGCGCCGCCCACCTCGGGCTGGCCGCCCGCCTCGCCACGGCCCTCGACACGAGCCCGCCCGGGTCGCCGGCCGACTGACCGCCGGACGGTCCCGGCCGTGGTGGCCGTCGCGCCCCCGGTGACCCGCGACGGGCGGGGCACCGGGGCGCGGGCGTCAGTAGACCGACAGGTGCACGTGGTTGGTGTGGTCGCTGGACGGGTCGCCGTTGGCCCCGCTGTACGACTTCCATCCGCTGCTGGGCAGCCAGATCTGCCTGTACCAGATCACGTAGAGCACGGCGAGCCGGTCGGCGTTGCGCACGAAGTACGCCGACAGGTTGTTGCCGTACGTCCGGTCGCCGCCGGTGGCGTCGCCGCCGAAGCCGCCCTTCTGGGCCGCGAAGTCGCAGGCCCGGCCCTTCGGGTGTTCGCCCGAGCCGCCGGGGCGGTAGCAGGAGACGTAGCGGGTGAAGCCCGCCGCCTTGGCCTGGTTGAGCGCGTGCAGGGTGCGCGGGGTGATGCAGCCGTTGGCGGGGGTGGGGTCGTTGACGCTGCACGACTCGCGCGGCCAGGAGCCGTCGGAGTTGCGCGGGGCCGCCTTCGCCGTCTTGCTGGAGGTGCCGCCCGGCGAGGTGCCCGCCCCCGTGGACTGCTGCCGCTGTTGCTGCTGCTCGCGGTTGGCGACCGTCAACGCCCGCTCGGCCTGCTCCTTGCGCTTGGCCATCACGGTGACCTGCTTGCGCTGCTCCCGGATCTCGCCGTCCAGGGCGAGCTTGGTGCGGGTGGCCTGGTCTCGGGTCTCCTGGAGTTCGCGCAGGGCCCGGTCCTCCTTGGCGGCCACCGCGTCGAGGGCGGCGGCGCGGTCCATGAAGCCGTCCGGCGAGCTGCTGTTGAGCAGGGCGGACGCCACGCTGAGCCGGCCGGTGCGGTAGGCCGCCCCCGCGATCTCGCCGACCTTGGCGGTGTGCGCGGCCAGCTCGACCTCGGTGGTCTTGAGCTGCGCGGCGAGCTGCTGTTGCCGCTTGGCCGACGTGTCGAGGGCGCGCTTGGCGTCGAGGTAGCCCTTGCTGGCGGCCTCCAACTGGGCCCGCAGGGCGGGGGTGCCGCCCTCCTCGTCCTGGCCGGGGGCCGCGGCGAGCAGGCCGGCCCGGGTGGCGGCCGCCGCCGGGGCGGCGGTGACCGGGGCCACCGCGGCGCCGAGGGCGAGCATCGTGGCGATCAGGGCCGCCGTCCGGGCGGCAGGTCGTCGTACAGGTGCCATCACTGGCATTCACGTGTCCTTCCGTCAGCCGCCGACCGGGTTAGCTGACGGGTTCGGGACGGAAGATCCCTACCGCTGACGCGGATGCACCCCACGAACATGGTTCCCCGGTTCGCCCCGCCGGGCGATTAGGCGGCGGCCACCGCCGGCACCGGTGGGTGCCGCCTGGCGGAGGCCGAAGCCGAGCCTACCGGTGCCGGTGTGACTGATGCAGCGCAGGTGACGGAGGGTGTACGTCCACTAGCAGTCAAATCCGGCATAAGCGCACAATACTCTCCCAGATTTAAGGTTGTCCTCATTACCACTCAACCGACCCGCAGGCCCCGCGCGACGCTCCGGGCTCGATCTGCAACGTGGCGTGCTCGATGTGGAAGTCGTCGTGCAGCGCGGCCCGGGCGGCGCCCAGCACCGCGCCGACCTCCGCGCCGGGTGCCATGGTCAGGTGCGCCGAGGCCACCTCCATGCCGGAGGTGAGCGTCCAGACGTGCAGGTCGTGCACCTCGGCGACGCCGGGCACGGCGGCCAGCCGGTCGTGCACCGCGGTCACCTGGAGGTGCTCCGGCGCGGCCTGCACCAGGATGCGCAGCGCGGCCCGCCCGAGCCGCCAGGTGCGCGGCAGGATGAACACCCCGATCGCGACCGCCACCAGCGGGTCCGCCCACCACCAGCCGGTGGTGGCGATCAGCAGCGCGGCCCCGATCACGCCGAGTGACCCCAGCAGGTCGCCGAGCACCTCCAGGTACGCGCCGTGGACGTTGATGCTCTCCTTCGCCCCGGAGCGCAGCAGCGCGAAGGCGCCGATGTTGGCGAGCAGGCCGAGCACGGCGACCACCAGCATCGGGCCGGCCAGCACCTCCGGCGGGTCGCCGAAGCGGCGCACCGCCTCGATCACGACGTAGACCGCGACGCCGGAGAGCAGCATGGCGTTGGCCAGTGCGGCCAGCACCTCCAGCCGGTAGAGGCCGAAGGTGCGCTGCGGGTCGGCGCCCGCCCGCCGGGTGGCGGCGATCGCCGCGAGCGCCATGCCGATGCCGAGCACGTCGGTGAACATGTGCCCGGCGTCGCTCAGCAGGGCCAGCGACCCCGTGCGGAAGGCCGCCACCGCCTCCACCACCATGAGGCCGGCGAGCAGCCCGAACGCCGCCCAGAGTCGGCCCCGGTGGCGGTGCGCGGCATTCGCCACCGACCCGTGATGGTGGTCATGACCTGCGCCCACGCGCCCACCCTCCGTCAGGCGTCCGGATTCGCGTTCAATCTATGCTCACATCGCTATGTATGCAAGTAACGGCGGCTCAGCCGATCGGGTCGACGGTGGTCAGCCGCTGGGTGGCCCGGGACAGCGCCACGTAGAGCGTCCGCACCCCCGACCCCGGGTCGGCCCGGATCTCGCCCGGAGCGACGAGGACGACCCCGTCGTACTCCATGCCCTTGGCCTCCAGGCTGGTCACCACCTGCAAACGCGGCGTGCCGAGCCCGCCCAGCCAGCCGGCCACCTCGTCGCGGCGCGGCACCGGCGTGATCACCCCGACCGTGCCCTCGACCTCGGCGAGCAGCGCGTCGGCCGCCGCCACGACGGCGCTCTCCAGCTCCGCCGGCGGCACCGACAGCGCGACCGGGTCGACGCCGGTGGAGCGCACCGCCCGGGGCAGCGGCAGGTCCGGGTGCAGCCGGCGGATCTCGGCCGCCGCCACCGCGAAGATCTCCGCCGAGTTGCGGTAGTTCGTGGTGAGGGTGAAGTGGTGCCGCTTGCGCCGGCCCAACGCCTGGTCCCGGGCCCGGTTCAGCTCCTCGGGATCCCCCGTCCACGCCGTCTGCGCCGGATCGCCCACCACCGTCCACGAGGCCAGCCGGCCCCGCCGGCCGATCATGCGCCACTGCATCGGCGAGACGTCCTGCGACTCGTCGACCACCACGTGCGCGTACTCCCGGTAGTCGTCCGGGCGTTCCCGCGCCGCCTCGCGGGCGGCGCGCTGCCGGTCGGCGAAGGTGCTCAGCTCGCGGACCCCGCCGGCCAGCTGGAACGGGTCCCGCTTCGCCCGGGCGGGCTTCATCGGCTTGCCGAGCAGCGCGTCCAGCTCGTCGAGCAGCGCGATGTCGGCGATCGTCAGCCCGGCGGCGTCGAGGCTGCGGTACGCGTCGGTCAGCAGCCGGATCTCGGCGCGGGAGAGGATCCCCTCGGCGTAGCGGTGCAGCCGGTCCGGACGGGCCAGCCAGCCCAGCACGTGCCGGGGGTGCAGCCGGGGCCACCACGCCTTCAGGAACTCCCGGAACTCCGGCCGCTCGGCGATCTCGTCCTCGAACGCGCGTTGCTCGGGCAGCCGGCCCACGCCCAACCTGCGGGCCTGCGCCCACAGCGCCGCGAAGACCCCGTCGAAGCCGGCCCGGCGCACCTCGTTGCGGCGGGCGCCCCGGGGCATCGCCCGGTCCCGGATGCCGTCCAGCTCGCGGCGCTCCAGCCGGAGCAGCTCGCCCCGGTAGAGCAGGCGCAGCTCGGTCGGGCCGCCCGGCACCGCGTCCCGGGCCGCCCGCTCCAGCACCCGCCGCATCCGCAGCGAACCCTTCACCGCCGCCACCGCCGGCGGATCGGTGCGGGTGGCGGTCAGGCCCGCGAAGAGTGTGCCCAGCGAGTGCAGGGTGGCGGTGTCCTCGCCGAGCGAGGGCAGCACCGAGGCGATGTACTCGACGAAGACCGAGGACGGGCCCACCACCAGGATGCCGCCGCCGGCGAACCGGCTGCGGTCGGAATAGAGCAGGTACGCGGCCCGGTGCAGGGCGACGGCCGTCTTCCCGGTGCCCGGACCGCCGGACACGATCGTCACGCCCGAGCCGGGGGAGCGGATGGCCTCGTCCTGCTCCCGCTGGATGGTGGCGACGATGTCCCGCATGCCCCTGCCGGTGGCCTTCGACAGCGTGGCCAGCAGCGCGCCGTCGCCGACCACCGCCATGTCGGCGGGCGCGGCGACCGGATCGAGCAGGTCGTCCTCGATCCGGGTGACCCGCTCGGCGGAGGACTGGATCGTGCGTCGCCGCACCACGCCCAGCGGCTGCGCGGGGGTGGCCTGGTAGAAGGCGGCGGCGGCCGGGGCCCGCCAGTCGACCACCAGGGTGGAGGCGTCGTCGTCGCGGATGCCGAGCCGCCCGACGTGCAGCACCTGCCGGTCCAGCAGGTCCAGCCGGCCGAAGACCAGGCCCTCGTGCTCGGCGTCCAGCATGTGCCGCCGCCGTGCGGCGTGGAACACCATCGCGTCCCGTTCGACCAGCGCCCCGAAGTTGCCCACCCGGGCGAGCCGGTAGCCCTCCTTCTCGGCGCTGACCGCCGACCGGCGCAGCTCGGCCAGTCGGGCGTACACCCGGTCGAGATGCCGCTGCTCGACGGCGATCTCCTGTTCCAGGGTGGTCTGGTCGGTCACCGCTCGCTCCTCCTGACGTCGGCGGCGGGCGGCGCGAACCGTGCGAACCGCGCCAGGCCAACCGCAAGAGGGTACGGCCCGCACGCAACCAGCGGCGCCACCGGTGCGGGAAAGGAACCCGCGTCACGCCCGCATGGGCCGCGTCGCGCTCTCCGCCGGGCCCGGTCCAGTCAGCGTCGCGCTCTCCGCCGGGCCCGGTTCAGCCCGTGCCGGGCTCTCCGCCGGGCCCGGTCCAGTCCGCCCGGGCGGCGGCGGTGGCACCGGCCCCGGGGGCGGTGAGCACGCGACGGAGCACGCCGCCGAGCGCCGCGTTGACCTCGTCGGGGCGTTCCATCATCAGCATGTGTCCGGCACCCGGGCAGACGGTCAGCTCGGTCGCCGGCAGCGCGCCGGCGATCGACTCGGCGCAGGGCGGCGGGGTGAGCCGGTCCCGGTCGCCGACCAGGGCGGCGGCCGGCAGGTGGGCCAGCCCGGCGAGGGTGTCCAGCCGGTGCTGCGCCCCGATGGACGCGCGGAACCCGCCGATCGAGCGGAGGGTGGCGCGGGCCACCGCCGAGGTGACCAGGCGGATGTCGTGCGGGTCGCAGCGGTCGCCGAAGAGCATCCAGCGGATGCTGGGACGCAGCGCGCGCAGCAGCGCCCGGGGCGGTCGCCAGGCCCCGCACCGGGCCAGCACGCCGGCCCCGGTGGTCTCGGCGAGCCGGATCAGCCGGGCGATCCGGGGCGAGAGGCCGTACGCGGTGTGCGTGTGGCCCTCGGCGGTGGTGGAGACGAAGACCAGCCCGGCCGTCCGGGCGGCGAAGTGCGCGGGGTGGCGGTGCGCGTACTCCATGATCGTCATGCCGCCCATCGAGTGGCCGACCAGCACGACACGGCCGGCTGGAGCCACCTCGTCCAGCACCGCGGCGAGGTCGTCGCCGAGCTGGGCCACGGTGGCGGTGGGCAGCGCCATGCAACTCGACCGGCCGTGGCCGCGGGCGTCGTAGGTCACCACCCGCACCGCGTCGCCGAAGCGTTGCCGCAGGTCGGCGAGCTGCCGGTGCCAGGCCCGCCCGTCCAGCGTCCAGCCGTGCAGCAGCACGACGGTGACCTCGGCGTCGGCCGGTCCAACCGCCTCGACGTGCAGGCGTACGTCGTCGGGAAGACGTACCTCGACGTGCTCCGGCATCGTCACCTCCCCAGGGCCGCACGGAACCGCAACACCGGGGATACCCGGTGGTAACACCGGCTACCCGTCATGAGACCACGGCAACCGTGTCGGTGAGAAGGTTCGCAACGCGCTCCGGGCGGCCGGCGGGCCCGCCAAGCTGAGGGCATGGGGTCGCCCCGGGCCGCGCTGGCCGAGCTGCTCGCCGGCAACCGCCGCTTCGTCAGTGGCCAGCCGGTGCACGGCCACGACGTCACCGCCGCCGCGGCGGCCTCGGGCGACCAGCAGCCGTACGCGGTCCTGCTCGGCTGCATCGACTCGCGAGTGCCGCTGGAGGCGATCTTCGACCAGACCTTCGGCTCGATCTGCGTGATCCGCACCGGTGGGCACGTACTGGACCGGGCGGTGCTCGGCTCCATCGAGTACGTGGTCGGTGAGCTGGGCGTGCCGCTGGTGATGGTGCTCGGGCACGAGCGGTGCGGCGCGGTGGCCTCCGCCGTGGACGCGTTGCGTGGCGGGCGGTCGCCGGGCGGCGCGCTGGCCCACCTCGTCGACCAGATCGCCCCGGCGGTGACCGAGGTGGGCGTCGACGACCCCCGGGTGCACCCGATGGCGGTCCGCCGGCACGTGCTCCGTACGGTCGCCGCCCTGCGCGCCGACGACCGGCTCGCCGTCCCGGTTGCCGCCGGCCGCCTGACGGTGGTCGGCGCCCTCTACGACCTGACCACCGGCGAGGTGACCCTGCTGGAGCCGTAGAAGCCCCCCACCCCGTTGATCATGAAGTTGTTGTCGCGACACGCCGGGGCGGAGCGCAACAACTTCATGATCAACCCAAGGAGGTCGGCGGTGGGTGGGTCAGGTGGGGTCGACCACCGGGGCGGCCGGGCCGGCCGTGCCGGTGTGCGGGGCGGCCTGCGGCTTCGGCTTGGCGTCGATGCCGGCCTCGGTGCGCTGCTGGCCGGTGATCGGCGTGGGCGCGCCGGTCAGCGGGTCGAAGCCGCCCCGGGTCTTCGGGAAGGCGATGACCTCGCGGATCGAGTCCGCCCCGGCGAGCAGCATGCAGACCCGGTCCCAGCCGAAGGCGATGCCGCCGTGCGGCGGAGCGCCGTACTTGAACGCCTCCAGCAGGAAGCCGAACTTGTCCTGCGCCTCCTCGGGGGTGATGCCGAGCAGCTCGAAGACCCGCTTCTGCACGTCGCCCCGGTGGATACGGATCGAGCCGCCACCGATCTCGTTGCCGTTGCAGACGATGTCGTACGCGTACGCCAGCGCCCGGTCCGGCGCCTCCTCGAACCGGTCGACCCACTCGGCGTTCGGCGAGGTGAACGGGTGGTGCACGGCCGTCCAGCCGCCGTCGTCCGTGCGCTCGAACATGGGCGCGTCGACCACCCAGCAGAACGCCCAGGCGCTCTCGTCGACCAGGCCGGCCCGCTTGGCGATCTCGATCCGGGCCGCGCCGAGCAGCTCCTGCGCCTCGCGGGTGTTCGTGCTGGCGGCGAAGAAGACCGCGTCGCCCGGCTTCGCGCCGACCGCGTCGGCGAGCCCGCCCAGGTGCTCGGCGGAGAGGTTCTTCGCCACCGGCCCGCGCGCCTCGCCGGTCTCGGCGTCGAGCACCACGTACGCGAGGCCGCGCGCGCCGCGCGCCTTGGCCCAGTCCTGCCAGCCGTCGAGTTCCTTGCGGCTCTGCGACGCGCCGCCGGGCATGACGACCGCGCCGACGTAGCCGCCCGCGTCGATCGCGCCGGCGAAGACCCGGAACTCGGTGCCGCGCAGGTAGTCGGTCAGCTCGGTCAGCTCGACGCCGTAGCGCAGGTCGGGCTTGTCGGAACCGTAGCGGGCCATCGCGTCGTGCCAGGTGATGCGCGGGATCGGCCGGAGGATCTCGTGGCCGGCCAGGTCCTTCCAGAGCGCCGAGACGATCGCCTCGCCGAGGTCGATGACGTCGTCCTCGGTGACGAAGGACATCTCGATGTCGAGCTGGGTGAACTCCGGCTGCCGGTCGGCGCGGAAGTCCTCGTCGCGGTAGCAGCGGGCGATCTGGTAGTACCGCTCCATGCCGCCGACCATCAGCAGCTGCTTGAACAGCTGCGGCGACTGCGGCAGCGCGTACCAGCTGCCGGGCTGAAGGCGCACCGGCACCAGGAAGTCGCGGGCGCCCTCCGGGGTGGACCGGGTCAGCGTCGGCGTCTCGATCTCCAGGAAGTCCCGCTCGTGCAGCACCGTGCGGGCGAGCTGGTTGGCGCGCGAGCGCAGCCGCATCGCCTTCGCCGGGCCGCTGCGGCGCAGGTCGAGGTAGCGGTAACGCAGCCGGATGTCGTCGCCGGCCTCGACCTGGTCGTCGACGGGCAGGGGCAGCGGCGCCGCCTCGGAGAGCACCTCCAGCTCGGCGGCGGTCACCTCGATCTCGCCGGTCGGCAGCTCCGGGTTCTCGTTGCCCTCGGGGCGGCGGGTCACCTCGCCGGTCACGCGGACGCAGAACTCGTTGCGCAGCGCGTGCGCGTCCTCCTCGCGGAACACCACCTGGACCACGCCGGACCCGTCGCGCAGGTCGACGAAGATCACGCCGCCGTGGTCGCGCCGGCGGGCCACCCACCCGGCGAGCGTCACCGTGGTGCCGGCGTCCGTCGCGCGCAGGCTGCCGGCGTCATGGGTACGGATCACGACTCGCGTCTCCTCATCTGCGGTACAGCGTTACCCCTGGCATTCTGTCAGCCCTCCCCCGCCCCCCGTTGCGGGGTGAGGGGGAGGCGGGGTTCGGCCGGCGACGCAGATCCGTCCCCCGCTACAGCCCGATGTCCCAGGCGTGCGCGGTCAGCACCACCGTCCCGTCGTCGTTGACGTCGGTGACCTGCACCAGCGCCATCTTCCAGGTGTCGCCGCGCTCCCGGGCGTCGCTCAGGGAGGTCCGGACGCACAACACCACGCCCTTGCGGGCGGGAACGTTGATGTCCGTGCCGATGGCACCCTTCGCGATCCGGTCGTCGCAGTCGGCGGCGCTGAGCGTCGCGGCGTCGACCTGGGCGCCCCTCGCCCTGCTGGCCAGGTTGAAGTACGACGAGTCGCCGCCGCAGCGGGCGGTGAACCGGAGCTCCTCGCCGTTGCTGACCCGCACCTCGGGCTTGTCCAGGTCGATATCCAGGTCGCTGCCGCAACTGGCCCGCAGCGTGAGGCGCTCGTCGACGTACTTCTCCTTGACCGGGGCCCGCGGGTCGAGGGTGGGTTCGGCGCTCCCGCTGAGGCTCGGCTCCGGTGGCGGCGGTTCCGCCCCGGTCGTCGCCGGCGCCGGCGCGGTCGACGTTCCCGCCGGCTCGCCGGAGCCCGGCCGCTCGTCCACCCGGCCCGCGCCGGCCGCCCGGGCGATGTCCCGGGCGTCGTTGGCCTGGTCGAGCGCCCGCAGCGACAGCACCGTGGCGAGCAGACCGAGCAGGACGGCCAGTGCGGCGGCCCCGACGGCAACCTGGGGCCAGCGGCTGCCACCGCGCGGCTTCGGCGCGGCCGAGCCGCCCGGGCCGGGAGGCGGCGGCAGCGGGGCGCCCTGCTGGTCCGAGGTCATCTCGTGGCTCCTCACGTCGGGTGGCCGTACAGCCGCCGCCCATGCCTGTTGCCGGGGCAACCGCCGGGCACGGGGCGCATTTATCCCAGAAATCGAGCAAGATCGCTGTCAGCAACCCGTCACCCGTTGGGGACGCGGCGTCACCGCCGAGCCGGGATAATGAACCGCCCCCATCGATCTTGTGCAGGTGAGCCCCCCATGACCGAGCCGTCGACCGGCACGGACTCCCCCCGCCGCCGACGCGGTCTGACGCCCGGCGAGAAGACCGGTGCGGCGATC
>NZ_WAAS01000202.1:0-12109 GCF_008806585.1 Micromonospora sp. AMSO12t | reverse complement strand
GGGTGGGCCGACGCCCCGGCGGCGAAGCGGGCGGCGAGCTGGGCCGCGCCCGGCCGGCGCGCCGGATCGGTGGCCAGGCAGGCCAGGGTCAGCTCGGCGATGTCGGGCGGCAGCCCGGGGACCCGCGGGGGCGGCACCGGCGGGTGCCCGGCGTGCACCTCCAGCGCGTCCTCCCAGGTCTGCACGGGCAGTGGGGCCCGGCCGGTGAGGGTGCGGTAGAGCAGCGCGCCGAGGGCGTAGACGTCGCTGGCCGGGTTCGGCGGCCCGGGCCGCATCCGCTCCGGGGCGAAGTACGCGGGCGTGCCCATCAGCAGTTCGCCGGTCTGTCCCGCCCGCGGGTGGTGCGGCCCGGCGAGCGCGGCGATGCCGAAGTCGAGCACCTTGGCGCCGGTCTCGGTGAGCATCACGTTGCCGGGCTTGACGTCGCGGTGCACCACGCCGATGCGGTGGGCGGCGGCGAGCGCCGCGGCGATCTGGCCGGCCATCCGCACCGCCTCCGGCCAGGGCAGCGGCCCGGCGGCGAGCCGGTCGGCGAGGTTGCGCCCCTGCACCAACTCCATTACCAGGTACGGGACGACGATGCCGCCGTCCAGGGCCGCCTCGCCGTAGTCGTACACCTGGGTGACGTGCGGGTGGGTCAGCCGCGCGGCGGCGCGGGCCTCGCGCTGGATGGTGGCCCGCAGTTGCGGGTCGGTGGCGAACTCCCGGGTGAGGGCCTTGACGGCGACGGGCCGGTGCAGCACCTCGTCGTCGGCGCGCCACACCTCGGACATCCCGCCGAGGCCGATGCGCTCGCGCAGGACGTAGCGGTCGTGCAACCGCAGGGTGGGCGAGAACGGCGACATAGCCGTTCAGTCTGCCCTGCCGGCGGGGTCGGCCACCAGCGCGGTGCCCGGTTGCGGGCCGGTCGTCGCGGTTCGGGCGGCGACGACCGGCCCGCACCGATGGTCAGGAGCAGCGGCTGCGGCGGGCGACCGGCCCGCAGCGACGGTCAGGAGCAGCGCGGCGCGGCGGCGACCGGCGGCGGCTGGATGCGGTCGGCGAGCCGGCGCAGGACGCCGGCGGCGGCCAGCCGGGTGGGTGCGAGTCGCGCGACGCGGGGCCGCTCCGGGCGGACGGGGGCGTCCGGCCGGGCGGAGTTGACGTGTCGGGTCACCGCGTCGACGGCGAGGACGAAGCCGGTGGGCTGTTCCATGGTCAGCTCCCTGGGACGGGTCCGGTGGAGGACCGGACGACGAGTGCGGTGGGTAGCAGGACGTGGCCGGCCGCCGGGTCGGCGGGCGGGTCGAGCAGGAGCCGGGCGGCGATGCGCCCCTTCTCCTCGGCTGGTTGCCGCACGGTGGTGAGGCCGGCGGTGGCGGCCTCGGCGATGTCGTCGAAGCCGGTGACCGACACGGGCGGCCGGCCGGCCTCGGCGAGCGCGTCGAGGACGCCGAGGGCGAGCACGTCCGCGCAGGCCAGTACCGCCGTGGGCGGTTCGGGAGCGGCGAGGGCGGCGGCGACGGCCGTGGCGCCCGCCGACCGGCTGTTGTCGGTGGCGGCGAGCACGGTCAGCTCGGACCAGGCGACGCCGACCTCGGCGAAGGCGTCGGCGAACCCGGCCAGCCGCGCCCGGGTCGTCGGGTGGGCGACGTCGGCCACGTCGGCGAGGCGCAGTTCGCCCGGCGCCGCGCCGGGGCGCACGGCGTCGCCGAGCAGGGCGACCCGCCGGTGCCCGAGCCCCGCCACGTGGGCGGCGACGGCCCGGGCGGCGGCCCGCTCGTCGATGCCGACGTAGCGGTCGTCGGGGCCGGCGTCGTCGCGGGGGGCGGTCGTGACGACGGGCAGGCCGCGCTCGCGGAGCACGTCGACGACCCAGCCCTCGTCGCCGACGCAGTAGACGCAGAAGCCGTCGACGGCGGCGTTCTCCACGGCCCGCCGCGCGGCGGGCTCGTCGGGCGGCAGCGGCACGAGCAGCAGGCTGGTGCCGTGCCGCTCGGCCGCCTCGGCGACGCCGGCCAGGAAGCGGACCGCGAAGGGGTCGGTGAAGGCGTACGACAGCCGCGACTCGAAGAGCACTCCGATGGCGCCCACGTACCCGCGCCGCAGCGACCGGGCGGTGGGGTTGGGGCCGGGGTAGCCGAGCTGCCGGGCGGCGTCCAGGATCCGCTGGCGCAGGGCGGCGGAGAGCTGGTCGGGTCGGCTGTAGGCGTTGGAGACGGTGCTGCGGGACACGCCGACGGCGTCCGCGACTGCTTGCAGGGTCGGCTTCACCGTGCCCCTCTCTGCATCGATTCAGACTGGATCGATACAGAGACTAGGCGGAGCGGGCCGCCCTCGTCAACGCCACAGGCGGCGATCCGGCTCGGGACCGCACGCGACAGGAACACCGACGCGGCCCACCACGCCGCCCGGCCACGGTGACGTCGAGTGCGGGGGCGACGTCGAGTGCGACTCCGCGCGGCAGCACAGGGCGACGTCGAGGGTGACCCCGCGCAGCAGCAGCGCCGGCCCGGACCGTGGTGGTCCGGGCCGGCGGGCGCGCAGGTGTGCGGTCAGCCCTTGCGGGCCACCGCGCCGTACATGCTGACCTCGGCCGCCGCCGGGCGGGGCTGCGGCGCGTCCTCGGCACGCCACTCGGCGACCGACGTGACGCCGGGCTCCAACAGCTCCAGCCCGTCGAAGAACCGGGTGAACTCGGCCCGGGTACGCAGATTGATCAGGCCGTGCGGGCTGCCGCCCCGGGCCGCCGCCTTCGCCTCCTGCGCCACGTGCGGGGGGAGGTAGTCGTGGGTGGCGTGCGAGGCCGCCAGGTAGCTGCCCGGCGGCAGCGCGTCGAGCAGCCGTGTGACCACGGCGTACGGGTCGTCGTCGTCGCCGACGAAGTGCAGGATCGCGACCAGCATCAGGGCGACCGGCCGGGACAGGTCGATGGTGCGCAGCAGGTCGGGGTGGCGCAGGATCCGCTCCGGGTCGCGCAGGTCGGCGTCGATGTAGGCGGTGGCGCCCTCGGGCGAGCTGGTCAGCAGCGCTCGGGCGTGCGCGAGCACGATCGGGTCGTTGTCGACGTAGACCACCCGCGACTCGGGGGCGATCGCCTGCGCGACCTCGTGGGTGTTGTCGGCGGTCGGAATGCCGGTGCCGATGTCGAGGAACTGGCGGATGCCCTCCTCCCGGGCGAGGTGCCGCACGGCCCGCTGGAGGAAACGGCGGTTCTCCAGCGCGGCGGTGCGGATGGTCGGGAAGGACGCCGCCACCATGTCGCCGGAGTCCCGGTCGGCCTGGAAGTTGTCCTTGCCGCCGAGCCAGTAGTTGTACCGGCGCGCGGGGTGGGCCACCGAGGTGTCGATGCGGTCGCTCGGGTGGGCGGGGCCGGTCGTCGTACCCGGGGCATCGGTGGTCAAGGCAGCCTCCACGACTCTGCGCCACCCGCGACCGGGGGCGTCCGTCCACTGTCGCCGGTCGGCGACCATGGTAGCCGCACCGCTGTCCGGGCGAGGCCCCGCCGGGGTCACCCCGGGTAGAGGTCGTCCAGGATCGCGCCGAGGATCTCCGGCGTACGCTCCGGCGGCTCGGCCTCCACGCAGAGCCGTTCCATTGCGACCGCGTAGTAGTCGAGGTCGTCGCGCTTGTCGAGGTAGAGCGCGCTGGTGAGCTGTTCGATGTAGACGATGTCGGGTAGTTCCCGGTCACCGAAGCGCAGGATGGTGAAGGCCCCGCCCGCGGCGGCGTGCCCACCGGCGGCGAACGGGATGACCTGGAGCCGGATGTTCGGCGACTTGGTGGCCTCGATCAACGCCGCCACCTGCTCGCGCATCACCCGCGGGCCGCCGATCGGCCGGCGCAGCGCGGCCTCGTCCACCACCGCCCAGAGCTGCGGCGGGTTCTCGCGGTGCAGCAACCGCTGGCGCTGCATGCGCAGTGCGACCCGACGCTCGATCTCCGCCGGTGCGGCCCGACCGTGCCCGAGCAGCACCACCGCCCGGGCGTACTCCCGGGTCTGGAGCAGGCCGGGGACGAACTGGACCTCGTAGCTGCGGATGAGCGCGGCGGCCGCCTCCAGCCCGAGGTACGACTGGAACCAGTTCGGCAGCACGTCGCCGTAACGGTGCCACCAGCCCGGGCTGTTGGCGTCGCGGGCGAGCTTGAGCAGCGCCTCCCGCTCCTCGGACGCGGTGACGCCGTAGAGGGTGAGCAGGTCCGCGACGTCGCGTTCCTTGAAGCCGACCCGGCCCAGCTCCATCCGGCTGATCTTCGACTCGGAGGCGCGGATCTCCCAGCCGGCGCCCTCCCGGGTCACCCCGCTGGACTCGCGCAGCCGGCGCAGTTGGGCGCCGAGCAGCATGCGCAGCACGGTCGGGCCGGTCCCCGGACCGCCCTCGGCGGGACCCATCGTCACAGCCGACCTCCACATGCCGGTTCGTGCCGACCAGATGCCCTAGCGCGGCCGACGGGTAAGCATGCCATGAACCGTGAGTGAGGTGAACTTCTTCGGTGCGGACAATTCGCCCCGGTCGCCGGGGCGCGGTCAGGCGATCAGGTTGTCGAAGTCCCCGTCGCGCGCGCCGAGCACGAAGGCGGCGATCTCGTCCACCGTGTAGATCAACGCCGGCCCCTCCGGGTACCGGGAGTTGCGCAGGGCGATGCCGGCGCCGCCGGGCAGTTCGGCCAGCTCGACGCAGTTGCCGCTGGGATTGCTCCGGCGGCTCTTCTGCCAGGCGAGCGGGGGCAGCTGGGTGGTGGGAACGCCGTTCGGAGGCTGCTGCATGGACGTCTTTCTCTCGCGAGCCCCGCGATGCCGGGCAGCGGTGCCTGATGAGGGGGCACGATATCGACGAAGGGCTTCCTGCACGTGCATCTGCTATTGCATCTGCACCGGACAGCGAGCATGATAACGCACGTGGACAGTGCCCATCTGTTCACTCTGAGTCACCGACCTGGGGCTGCCACCAGGACGGACGGGGCCCGACACGCGGGCGCGGACCGCCGCGCGCGGGGGCCGGCGGCAACGTGCTGATGGGAGGTCTCGTGCCGGATCCGTTGACCATCGCGTCCGGCATCTGTGCCGCCGGGGCACTCGTCACCTCCTGGCAGCTGCGGCGCCGCGCGATCCAGGCCGAGGTCGAGATCAGGCACCTCCAGGCCGAGCTCGCCGCCGAGCGGCACGCCGCCAGCCACGACCCCCTGACGGGCCTGCCCAACCGCCGCGCGTTCTACCGCCTGGCCGCCACGCTGCTCACCGACGCGGCCGGGCAGCCGCTGATCGCCGTGGTGCTCGACCTCGACGACTTCAAGCAGATCAACGACAGCTACGGCCACGCCGCCGGCGACCAGGTGCTGGTCAGCGTCGCCCAACGGCTCGCCGCCTTCGCCGGAGACAACCTGGTCGCCCGGCTCGGCGGCGACGAGTTCGCCGGGCTGCTGGCCAGCCCCACGATCGACCGGCGGTGGATCGAGCACGCCACCCGGCGGCTCTGCGACAGCCTCGCCGCGCCGATCCCGCTGGGCGGGCTCAGCGTCCGGGTGACCGCCTCCGTCGGGCTCGCCCCCGTCACCGGGCCCGCGCAGCTCACCGAGGCACTCGACCGGGCCGACGCCGCCATGTACCGGGCCAAGAGCCTCGGAGTGGCCCGCCCGCCCCGGCAACTCGTCGACAGCGCCCACCTGGCGGAGTGCTGAGCCCACAGGCCCACGCCAGCGGACCGCCGGTCGGGACACGACGCGTTTCGACGTGTCTCGCGCCGGTTGCCGGGTATGCCGGCAGGGTCAGCGCGCACCGGCCGAGGGAGGAACACCGTGACGAGCATCCGGGCCCTGGTCCTGAACTGCACCCTCAAGCGGTCCCCCGCCCCGTCGAGCGCCGAGGTGCTCGGGCGCGAGGTGCTCGACGCCCTCGCCGACCAGGGCGTGGCGGGCGACCTGATCCGGGTCGTCGACCACGACGTGCGCTTCGGCGTCTCCACCGACGAGGGCGACGGCGACGGCTGGCCGGTCATCCGGTCCAGGCTGATGGCCGCGCAGATCCTCGTCATCGCCACGCCGATCTGGCTCGGTCAGCCGTCCGCCGTGTGCAAGATGGTCCTCGAACGGCTCGACGCCGAACTCTCCGAGACCGACGCCGAGGGCCGGCTGCTCACCTACGGCAAGGTGGGCGGGGTCGCGGTCGTCGGCAACGAGGACGGCGCGCACCACACCATCGGCGAGGTCCAGCAGGCCCTCAACGAGGTCGGCTTCACCTGCCCCGCGGCGGGCGCCACCTATTGGGTCGGCGAGGCGCTGCACAAGGTGGACTACATCGACGCCCGGCCCAAGCCCGAGACCACGGGACGCACCACCAAGGCGTTGGCGCTCAACAGCGCGCACCTGGCCCGGCTGCTGGCCGAGCAGCCGTACCCGCCGCCGGACACCCGCGACGCCGGGATCGGCCCGAGCCGCGAGCCGGCCTGACGGGTCAGCGCCAGCCGTAGCCGGCGCGCAGGGCCTGCCCGACCCGGTCGAAACGGGCCCGGTCCAACACGGCGCCCTCCCGGCGGATGCCGTCCTCCCGCATGGTCAGCACCCGGTCCAGCCGCACCCAGCTCGGCCGGTTGTCCCGGTCCCACTCGCCCGGACCGAGCGCCAGCCAGTGCCGCTGCCCGTCCCGCTCGCTCTGACTGGACAGCATCAGCCCGAACAGCGTCCGGCTGTGCCGGCCCACCACCAGCACGGGGCGGTCCTTGCCCTGACGCGGGTCGTCCTCGTACTGCACCCAGGTCCAGACGATCTCGCCCGGATCGGCGTGCCCGTCGAGCTCCGGGGCGTACGCCAACTGCCGACGCTGCAACGCCGCGACCTGGCGGGGGCGGGCGACCTGCGCCGGGCCCGGCCCGGGCCGGCGCGGCGACGGGATCACCCCGCCGATACGGGCCGCCACACTCCTGAGAAGACCTGCCACGACCGGCAGCCTATCCCCCACCGGGGCCGCCGGCCCGGGCGGGACAATCCGATGGACCGGACCCGGACGATCGGCCAGGATCGGCGCCATGCAGGTCCCCGTCCACCAGGTTCGCGCCCGCTTCACCGCCGACACCGTGACCGTGTACCAGGCGTACCCGCCGGAGATCGCCCGCCCGGCGCTGGCCGCCGGCCGCTTCGTGCCGCCGTTCAAGCGGGAACGGATGACCTGGATCAAGCCGTCGTTCCGCTGGATGATGTACCGCTGCGGCTGGGGCACGAAGCCCGGGCAGGAGCGGGTGCTGGCCGTCGAGATCACCCGCGCCGGCTTCGAGTGGGCGCTGACCAACTCGTGCCTGAGCAGCTTCGAGCGCGACCGCCACCAGGACCGGGAGGACTGGTCGCGACGGCTGCGGGCCAGCCCGGTGCGGGTGCAGTGGGACCCGGAACGGTCGCTGCGCCTGGCCCCGCTGCCGCACCGGTCCCTACAGGTGGGGCTCTCCGGCGAGGCGGTGCGCCGGTACGTCGACGAGTGGCTGGTCGGTCTCACCGACGTGACCCCGACCGCCCACGCGGTGCGCGCGGCGCTCGACGCCGGCGACGACACCGCCGCCGGGGCGCTGCTGCCCCCGGAGCGCCCCTACCCGCTGCCGCCCGACGTGGCCGCCGTGATCGGCGCGACGGCGGAGCCGTGAGCCGACCGACGGGGCGATGCCGTACCCCCGGGACGTGCTTGACTGGGGCGTCTGCGCCGGCACGGACAGAGGCGGTGGCGATGGTCTTCGAGGCACGGACGCGGTCCCTGCCCGCGCGACCGACGGCGGTCCGCGCGGGCGCCCGGCGGCGGGTCGCGGGCACCCGGCGGCCGGTCGCGGGCGCCGCGGCCGTCGTCCTGCTCCTGCTGGCCGGCGCGACCGGTTGCACCGGCAGCGGGCGTCCGCAGCCGCCGCCGGCCGGCGCCGCGTCCGCCACCGCCGCGACGGGTCCGTCCCCCACGCCGACCGCGCCGGCGGTCGAGGTCCGCGACGACCTGGCGGGCCTGTTCCGGCAGGCCGGCCTCCGGGGCACCTTCGTGATGTACGACGTGACGGCCGGGCGCGTCGTCATGGTCGACCGGGCGCGGGCCGAGCGGCGCTTCGTCCCCGGCTCGACGTTCAAGATCGCGCACAGCCTGATCGCGCTGGAGACCGGCGTGGTGCGCGACGAGCGGGAGAAGGTCCCCTACGGCGGTCGGCCGCAGCGCGTCGCCGCCTGGGAGCGGGACATGGGGCTGCGCGACGCGGTCCGGGTCTCCAACGTGCCGGTGTTCCAGGAGCTGGCCCGCCGCATCGGGCCGGACCGGGAGCGGGAGTGGCTGCACCGGCTCGGCTACGGCAACGGCCAGGTCGGGCCGGCCGTGGACCGGTTCTGGTTGGACGGGCCGCTGGAGATCTCGGCCGACGAGCAGGCGCGGTGGCTGGCCCGGCTGGTCCGGGGCGAGCTGCCGGCCGGCCGGGGGCACCAGGCCACCGTCCGGGACATCCTGCGCCTGGAGCGCACCGCCGAGTACGCCCTCCACGGCAAGACCGGCTGGACGGACGCCACCGACCCGGGCACGGGATGGTGGGTCGGCTGGGTCGAGCGCGGCGACCGGCTGTATTGCTTCGCACTCAACGTGGACGTCCACACGGACGGCGACGCCGACAAGCGCCTGCCGCTGGGCCGGCAGCTGCTGCACCGCCTCGGCGCCCTGCCCGCCCCCTGACCGTCCGCCCACCGGAGGAGCCCTGATGGCCGACGCCGACACCGAATTCCACAAGATCATTCCGACGCTGCCCGTGCGCGACGTGTCGGCGTCGGTCCGCTGCTACGTCGACACGCTGGGCTTCACCCTCGGCGGCCGGATGGGCGAGGAGTTCGCCTCGGTGTTCCGGGGCGAGGTCGCCGAGGTCAACATCTACCTGCGGCGAAGTCCGGGGGCGTTCACCCCGGCGGAGTGCTTCGTCATGGTCACGGATCCCGACGCGCTGCACGCCGCGTACGCCCGGCGGGACGTGACCGTCGTCGAACCGCCGCGAGACACCGAGTGGGGATACCGGCAGTTCACCATCGCGGACCCGGACGGCCACCTGCTGCACCTCTTCCGCCATCTCGACCGGGCGGGAGGCGTCCCCGACTGAGAACGGTCCGGCGGCAGGCCCGCACCGCGCCGACGCCGGCCACAGCCGACGGCGCAGCGGGGCCGGCGGCGACGACCCACGGCCATGAGGCGGAACCCCTGGCAGGGCGTCGAACAGGTCGCCGGCGCGGCGGAAAGTCGGTTGCCGCACCCGGTCGGCTCCGCAACAGTGTCGTCCATGACGTTCTGACGGGCAGCATCCCCCTCGCCGAAGCGCGCGGCACCGACCGGTGTCGTGGTGCCGCGCGTCCATGCCGTCTTAGCGAGAAGCGAGCGTCCTTGTCTCCGCACCAGTCCCTGCCGCAGTCCGCCCCCGCCACCGTCACCGTGTTCGCCTCCCCCACGAGCTGGATCGAGTCCGAGGCCCTGACGCAGTGCCAGCAGGTGGCCGCCCTTCCCGGCATGATCCACGTCGCCGCCATGCCGGACCTGCACCCGGGCAAGGGTGCCCCCATCGGCGCCGCCATGGCGTCGACCGTGCTGTACCCGTTCCTGGTGGGCTCCGACATCGGCTGCGGCATCGCCGTGTTCCCCATCCGGCTCAAACGTGCCGTGCCGGAGCGGCTCGCCGCCCGGTTCCCCGACCTCGACCGCCCCCTCGACCCCGGGCGGGACGCCGACGACCCCGCCTGGGCCGTCGTGGCGGGCGACATTCCCGCCGGCCACGTCGACGGGCTCGGGACGGTCGGTCGCGGCAACCACTTCGTCGAGCTGGCGCGCGTCGACACGGTCTTCGAGCCGGGCCACGCGAGCCGGCTCGGGCTCGACGCGGGCGACCTCGTGCTCATCGTCCACACCGGCTCCCGGGGGCTGGGCGAGCGGATCCTGCGGGTGCACACCGAGGCCCACGGCGCGGGCCCCGCCCCTGATCCCGCCGCCTACCTGGCGGCGCACGACGACGCCGTACGGTGGGGCTCGCTCAACCGGCGGCTGCTGGCCGCCCGGGTCGCCCACGCCCTGGGGGCCGAGCCCACCGAGCCCGTCGTCGACCAGTGCCACAACCTGGTGGAGGTCCACGACGGGGTCTACCTGCACCGCAAGGGCGCGGCGCCGGGCGACGGCCGCGACGTGCTCGTCGCCGGCACCCGGGGCACCGCCTCCTACCTCGTGGCCGCCCACGCCGGCCCGGACGCCAACCACTCGGTGGCGCACGGCGCGGGCCGCAAGATGTCCCGCGCCGACGCCCTGCGGCGCAGCCGGGCCAAGCACACCGTCGAGGAACTGCGGCGCACCCCGGTGGGGTCGCTGGTGGTGTGCGGCGACCGCCAACTGCTCTTCGAGGAGGCGCCCACGGCCTACAAGCGCATCGAACGCGTGATCACGGATCTCGTCGACCACGACCTGGCCACGCCCGTGGCCACCACGGTCCCCCTGGTCACCTACAAGACGCCCGACGCCGGGTCCACCACCCGGTCCGACCGCGGCGACGACCGCCGCAAGCGGGGCCGGCGATGAGCCTGCACCTGCTCGTGTCCGCCGGGCGTGGCCCGCAGGAGTGCGCCTGGGCGCTGGCCCGGCTGCTGCACCGCCTGGAGACCGAGGCCGCCCGGCGGGGCCTGACGACCCACCGGGTCCGCACCGTGCCCGGCGAACGGCCCGACACCTACCGGTCGGCACTGATCCGGATCTCCGGCGACGACGCCGAGGCGTTCGCCGCCTCGTGGACCGGCACCCTGTGCTGGCAGGCCCCCAGCCCCTACCGGGCGAGCACCGGCCGGAAGAACTGGTACGTCGTCGCCCGACCGTGCCAGCTCGACAGCCCGACCACGGCGTTCGCGGAGGCGGACGTCGACATCGTGGCCTGCCGTACCGGGGGCCCCGGCGGCCAGCACCGGAACAAGGTCAGCACGGCGGTGCGGGCGACCCACCGCCCGTCGGGCATCGTCGTGGTGGTCGACACCGAACGGCAGTTCAGCCTCAACCGGCGCCTCGCCATCCAGCTGCTGCGACAGCGGATCGCACGCGACGACCAGACCGCCGAGCGCGCCGCCGACACGGCCCGATGGCGCATCCACGACGAACTCGTCCGCGGCGACCCCACCCGCGTCGAACGCCCGGAACCGTCGGGGCGGGAGGCCGGCCCACCGCAGCGGGCACGCCGCGGGCGCTCGCCCCGCCGCCGGGACGCGTCAGCCCCGTGAACGGCGGGCGCCGGCCACCGTCGGCACCGTCACCCGCACACGCTCCTCCTCCGGGCGGCTGTCGATGTCGTCGAGCTGCGTGCGGATGGTCCTCCGCAGGTCGTCGTAGTCGCGGAAGTGGTAGTCGTTGAACAGCGTGTAGCCGGTCCACATCAGGTTGGCGCAGACCCGCGCCGGCACCCGGCCGGTCGCCGCGCCCATGCCGACCAGCGCCACCGACGCGATGCTGCCCGGCTCCCTCTCGTTCTGCGTGTGGATGGCCTGGAACGCGGCGGCGCAGGCCAGCGCCACGTTCAGCGTCTCGCTGACGTCCTGCGCCGACTGCTCCATGGTCGGGGTCGAGATCAGGAACCTGGGGTTGGTGGCCCCCGACGGCACGCAGACGGCGCTGCCCACCGGCATCGCCGCGCCGAACTGGTCGCGGATCGCCCGTTGGACGCGCAGTTGGATCCCCGCCCCGAGGTGCCGCTTGACGACCGCGTCGACGCCGCCGTCCATCCGCCCCCGCGAGTTGGTCGGGCTGACCCAGGCGTCGGCCGGCCGGGTGAGGATCGACCCCTTGTGGATCTCGACCTCGGGGGTGTCGGCGAACGCCGCACGCCACGCCTGCACCACATTCGCGTTGACGTCCGTCAGCACCACCCTGAGCAGCGGCTTCTCGCGGTCGAGGGTCATGGTTCACTCCGGTGGGGAAGAGGTTGTCTCCGACGTGGAGCACGCTATCGCCGCCCACCGACAACCGTCCGCGTCGCGCCACACACGGCGCCCGGCACCCGAACCGCCGGCGCTGGGGGCCCACGCCGGTCGCCGGCGCCGTAACTGTCGCCCGCTGGCGGCAGAATGCCCCCACCTCGATCACCCGTGCCGTCGGACCGGCACGGGTGATCGAGGTGGGGGC
>NZ_WAAS01000201.1:0-12206 GCF_008806585.1 Micromonospora sp. AMSO12t | reverse complement strand
GTCACGACCTTCGCGCGGCGGACCAGGAAGGCCAGCAGCGGGGCACCGATCAGCGCGGTGACGATGCCCGCGGGCACCTCCCCGGGCGGCGCGACGAGCCGCCCGACGACGTCGGCGCCGAGCAGCAGCGCGGGCCCGAGCAGCGCCGAGACCGCGAGGGTCCAGCGGTGGTCGGCGCCGACCAGGGCGCGGGCCAGGTGCGGCACCGCGAGCCCCACGAACGCGATCGGCCCGGCGGCGGCGACGGCCGCCCCGGTGAGCAGCACCGCGGCGACGCCGCCGCCGATTCGGACCAGCCCGATCCGGTGCCCGAGGCCCCGGGCCACGTCGTCGCCGAGGGCGAGCGCGTCCAGGCCCCGGGCGACGAGGGCGGCCAGGACCAGCCCGGCGAGCACGAACGGCACCACCTGGGCGGCCACCGTGAGGTCCCGGCCGGTCAGCCCGCCGACCACCCAGAAGCGGTACTCCTCGAAGGTGCGGGCGTCCATGCTGAGCAGCGCGTACACCACGGAGGCGAGGCTGGCGTCGAGGGCCGCGCCGACCAGCGCGAGGGTGACCGGGCTGGCGCCCTCGCGGGCCTTGGCCGCGACGGCGAAGACCAGCACGCCGGCCCCGAGCGCACCGGCGATGCCGAACCAGACGTACCCGGCCAGCGTGCTCACGCCGAAGACGGAGATGGCCAGCACCACGCCGAACGAGGCGCCGGCGCTGATGCCGAGGATCCGCGGTTCGGCCAGCGGGTTGCGGGTGAGGGCCTGGAAGAGGACACCGGCGACGGCGAGCGCCAGCCCGACGGCGAGGCCCAGCGCGGTGCGCGGCATCCGCAGTTCCCGCACGATGGTGGCGGCCTCGCCGCCGTCCGGGGCGATGAGCGCGCGCCACACCTCGTCGACGGCCAGCGCCCGGCTGCCGAGCGCGAAGCTCGCCAGCACGGCCAGCAGCAGCACCAGCGCGGCGGCGACCGTGACCGCGAGCCGACGGCCCCCACGCGCCCGGGGCCGGGTGCCGGCAGGTGCCGGTCGGGTGGCGAGGGTGGTCACGAGGCTCCTGCACGTTCGGGCTTAGGGTCGCCTTACCGTAGCGGAACGCCCTGGCCGGGCCTAACTCGCCGTCGTCGATCCGGGCGGCGCTGAGCAGGGCGGACAGCGCCGGATCCGGTCGGGCGGCGGCCCCGGCCGCCCTAGGGTTGTGGGCATGCGATTCGACCAGCACACAGTGGTGCTCCTGAGCCGGCCGACGGACGCGCCGCAGCTACCGCTGGACGCGGCCGACCGGTTGCAGGACGCCCACCTGGCTCACCACGCGGGGCTGGTGGAACAGGGGCTCGTGCTGGCCGCGGGGCCCTTCGTCGACGCCGACGACGAGCGGCTGCGCGGGTTCGTCGTGCTCTCCATCTCCCCGCAGGAGGCCCGAGAGCTCTACCACAACGACCCGGCCGTGCGGGCCGGGCGGCTCAGCGTGCAGGTGATGAGCTGGATGGTGCCGGAGGGCATCGTGCGGTTCGAGAGCGTGCCGCTGCCCCGGTCGATCCTGGCGGCCGCCGCCGGCGACTGACGGCCCGGGACGTCAGTCGGCCGGTCGCGGCGCGGGGAGCGGGCCGGCGGGCCCGTCGAGCTGCTGGTCGGCCCAGACGTACGTCTCCGGCAGCAGTTCGGCGACGTGCACCACGCGTAGCGCGTCCATCGGCCCGACGATGACCCGGACGGTGGGGAAGTAGTCGCGCAGCACCTGCCGGCAGCGCCCGCAGGGCGGGATCACCCCGCGCCCCCGGTCGCCCACCGCGACGATCGTCTCCAGCTCGGTGACGCCCTGGGTGGCGGCAGCGCCGACCGCGACCACCTCGGCGCAGGGCCCACCGGTGAAGTGGTAGACGTTGACCCCGGTGAAGACCCGGCCGTCGGTGGTCCGCGCGGCGGCGGCAACCGTGTGGTTGTCGCTGCGGCAGCGCAGCTTGGCGACCGCCGTGGCGGCCTGCACCAGGGCCCGGTCGGTGTCGCGCATCGTCATCCAGTCCCCCGTGGCCAAGGTCGGTCGACGCCCCACTCTAGTCCGAGGCGACGCCGCCGCGTGGCCCCGACGGCCGGTCCGAGGCGACGCCGCCGCGCGCCCCCGACGGGCGTGGGCGCGCGCGGGCCGGGGCGGTGCGGCGGTAACCCGGGGGCGGTCCGGCCGTCGGCTGCCTATCCTTGGCGACGACATGCAGAATCCAGCCGCACCCGCCGCGACCGACCCCGTCCGCGAGCTGCACCGCCGCCTCCGTCCCCTGATGTTCCGCGACCAGCGCCGCCTGCAACGGCGCCTGGACGGGATACGCCGGCTGCGCGACCCGCAGCGCCGGGAGTCGGCGCTCGACGAGATCGCCGCCGACGTGGCGCGGGCCGAGGCGCTGCTGGCGAGCCGGCGCGCCGCCGTACCGGTGGTCACCTATCCGGCCCAGCTGCCGGTCAGCGAGCGCAAGGACGACATCGCCGCCGCGATCCGCGACCACCAGGTGGTGATCGTGGCCGGCGAGACCGGCTCCGGCAAGACCACCCAGCTACCGAAGATCTGCCTGGAGCTGGGGCGCGGGATCACCGGGCTGATCGGGCACACCCAGCCGCGCCGGCTGGCCGCGCGTACGGTGGCGGACCGGATCGCCGAGGAGCTCGGCACCGAGCTGGGCGACGTGGTCGGCTACAAGGTGCGCTTCAGCGACCAGGTGAGCGACCGCAGCCTGGTCAAGCTGATGACCGACGGCATCCTGCTCGCCGAGTTGCAGACCGACCGGATGCTGCGCCAGTACGACACGCTGATCATCGACGAGGCGCACGAGCGCAGCCTCAACATCGACTTCATCCTCGGCTACCTCCGGCAGCTCCTCCCCCGCCGCCCCGACCTCAAGGTGATCATCACCTCGGCGACCATCGAGACCGAGCGGTTCGCCCGGCACTTCGCGGGCCCGCCCACCGCCGACGAGCCCGACGGCGTACCGGCGCCGGTGGTCGAGGTCTCCGGGCGGACGTACCCGGTCGAGGTGCGGTACCGGCCGCTGGTCGAGGTGGCCGAGGGCGAGGACGACGGGGAGGACGAGGAGAACGTCCGCGACCAGGTCCAGGCCATCGGCGACGCCGTCGAGGAGCTGGCCGCCGAGGGCCCCGGCGACGTCCTGGTCTTCCTGAGCGGCGAGCGGGAGATCCGCGACACCGCCGACGCGCTGGGCAAGCTGGTGGAGAAGAAGCCGGCGCTGCGCGGCACCGAGATCCTGCCGCTGTACGCCCGGCTCTCCACCGCCGAGCAGCACCGGGTCTTCGCCCCGCACGCCGGGCGCCGGGTGGTGCTCGCGACCAACGTGGCGGAGACCTCGCTCACCGTGCCCGGCATCAAGTACGTGGTGGACCCGGGCACGGCCCGCATCTCCCGCTACAGCAGCCGGCTCAAGGTGCAGCGGCTGCCGATCGAGCCGGTCTCGCAGGCGTCGGCCAACCAGCGCAAGGGGCGCTGCGGGCGCACCTCGGACGGCATCTGCATCCGCCTCTACGACGAGCAGGACTTCCTGTCCCGCCCGGAGTTCACCGACCCGGAGATCCTGCGCACCAACCTCGCCTCGGTCATCCTCCAGATGACCTCGATCGGGCTCGGCGACGTCGCCGCGTTCCCGTTCATCGACCCGCCGGACCGGCGCAACGTCGCCGACGGCGTCAACCTGCTGCACGAGCTCGGCGCGCTGGACCCGGCCGAGGCCGACCCGGCGAAGCGGCTCACCCCGCTGGGCCGGCGGCTGGCGCAGCTCCCCGTCGACCCGCGGCTGGCCCGGATGGTCGTCGAGGGCGAGCGCAACGGCTGCGCCACCGAGGTGATGGTGATCGCCGCCGCGCTGTCCATCCAGGACCCCCGCGAGCGGCCCGCCGACAAGCAGGCCCAGGCCGACCAGGCGCACGCCCGGTTCACCGACCGCGAGTCGGACTTCGTGTCGCTGCTCAACCTGTGGCGGCACCTGCGCGAGCAGCAGCGCGAACTCTCCTCCAGCGCGTTCCGACGGATGTGCAAGGCCGAATACCTCAACTACCTGCGGGTACGCGAGTGGCAGGACATCGTCAGCCAGTTGAGGCGTACCACCGAACAGGCTGGTGGGCGACCGGCCGACGGCGGCGGCGGGCGCCGGGGCGGCGCGGACCTGCCGGAGGAGATCGACACCCCGAAGGTGCACCAGTCGCTGCTGCCCGGCCTGCTGTCGCACGTCGGGCTCAAGGACGCGCAGAAGCACGAGTACCTGGGCGCCCGGGGCGCGAAGTTCGCGCTCTTCCCCGGCTCGGCGCTGTTCAAGAAACCGCCGCGCTGGGTGATGGCGGCCGAGCTGGTGGAGACCTCCCGCCTCTGGGGCCGGGTCGCCGGCCGGGTCGAGCCCGAGTGGGTCGAACCGCTGGCCCAGCACCTGGTCAAGCGCAGCTACAGCGAGCCGCACTGGGAGAAGAAGCAGGCGGCCGTGATGGCCTACGAGAAGGTGACCCTCTACGGCATCCCGCTGGTCACCTCACGCAAGGTCAACTTCGGCCGGATCGACCCGGCGCTGTCCCGGGAGCTGTTCATCCGGCACGCCCTCGTCGAGGGCGACTGGCAGACCCACCACCACTTCTGGGCCGACAACCAGCGGCTGCTGGCGGAGATCGAGGAGCTGGAGCACCGCGCCCGGCGCCGCGACATCCTCGTCGACGACCAGACCGTCTTCGACTTCTACGACGCGCGCGTCCCGGCCGACGTGGTCTCCGGGCGGCACTTCGACGCCTGGTGGAAGAAGACCCGCCGGGAGCAGCCCGACCTGCTCACCTTCACCCGGGAGCTGCTGGTCAACGCCGGCCGCACCGGCGTGGACGAGACCGACTACCCCGACGAGTGGTCCGCCGACGGGGTGACGCTGCCGCTGACCTACCGGTTCGAGCCGGGCACCCCGACCGACGGCGTGACAGTCGACATCCCGCTGCCCCTGCTCAACCAGGTGCCGGCGGAGAGCTTCGACTGGCAGGTGCCCGGGCTGCGCGAGGAGTTGGTGATCGCGCTGATCCGCTCGCTGCCCAAGGCGGTGCGCCGCAACTTCGTCCCGGTGCCGGACTTCGCGCGCGCGGCGCTGGCCGCGATGCCCGCCGGCGAGGAGCCGCTGCTGGACGCGCTGACCCGGCAGTTGCGCCGGATGACCGGCGTCACCGTGCCTCGGGACGCGTGGGAGCCGGAGAAGCTGCCGCCGCACCTGCGGGTCCGCTTCCGGGTGCTCGACGAGGAGAACAAGCCGGTCGCCGAGGGCAAGGACCTGCCGGCCCTGCAACGCCAGCTCAAGGCGGAGGTACGCCAGGTCGTGGCCGCCGCCGCACCCGACGTCGCCCGCACCGGGCTGCGCGAGTGGAGCATCGACACGCTGCCGCGCACCATCGAGCAGGTCCGCTCCGGGTACGCGGTGACCGCGTACCCGGCCCTGGTCGACGAGGGCGACACCGTCGGGGTGAAGGTCTTCGACTCGCCCGCCGAGCAGGAGGCGGCGCACTGGGCGGGCACGCGGCGGCTGCTGCGGCTCACCGTGCCGTCGCCGGCGAAGTTCCTCCAGGGGCGGCTGTCCAACGAGGCGAAGCTGGCGCTGAGCCGCAACCCGCACGGCGGCGTGCAGGAGCTGATCTCCGACGCGGCCGGGGCGGCCATCGACAAGCTGATCGGCGACGCGGGCGGCCCGGCCTGGGACGCCGAGGGCTTCGCCGCCCTGCGGGACAAGGTCCGGGCCGACCTGGTGGACACCGTGGTCGAGATCATGGACCGGGTGCGCCGGGTGCTCGCCGCCGCGTACGCGGTCGAGCAGCGCCTCGGCGCCACGCGGAACCTGGCGGTGGTGGCCGCGCTGGCCGACATCCGGGCGCAGCTGAACGGCCTGGTGCACAAGGGCTTCGTCACCGAGACCGGCTACGCGCGCCTGCCCGACCTGCTGCGCTACCTCACCGCGATCGAGCGGCGGCTGGACCGGCTGCCGGGCAACCCGCAGCGCGACAAGCAGCAGCAGGACCGGGTGGCGGTGGTGCAGAAGGAGTACCAGGAGATGCTCGCCGCGCTGCCGCCGGGGCGCCGGCAGTCGACGGCCGTCCGGCAGATCCGCTGGATGGTCGAGGAGCTGCGGGTGAACGTCTTCGCCCAGGCGCTGGGCACCCCGTACCCGGTGTCGGAGCAGCGGATCTACCGGGCGATGGACGAGGCCGAGGGCAGGTAGGGCGACCCGCGCAGCACCCGCAACAGCACCGGCGGGGAGAGCAGCCGCGTCGGCGGGTCGACGAGGTTCACCACCCGCAGGAACGCCGCGCCCAGCGCCGGGTCCCGGGTCGCCGCCTCGTGCAGCCGGCCCACGTACGCGTTGACCAGGCGTACCCGCGGCGAGCGGCGGCCGGGCACCTCGGGGAAGCGCAGGTCGGTGCCGACGGCGATGGACCACGGCCCGTCGATCAGCCGGGCCGCGCCCCGGAAGAACCGCCGGGCGAGCCGGTCGGACGGCCGTCGCAGCAGTCGGCGCAGCAGCAGGGCCTCCAGCGCGGCCACCGTCATGCCCTGCCCGTAGACCGGGTTGAAGCTGCACACGGCGTCGGCCACCACCAGGTAGCCCGCCGGGAAGCGGCGCAGCCGCTCGTAGCGCCGCCGCACGCTGGCCGGGAACTTCATCGTCGCCGGTGGGCTCTCCGGCCGCGCCGTACGCAGCAGGTCGGCGATCTGCGGGGCGGCGAGGGTCTCGGCGAAGGCGGTCATCCCCTCGTCGTCGGCCGGCGGCTCCTCGCCGAGCATGCCGCTGAGCGCCACCGCGAACCGGCCCTGCTCCTGCACGGCGACGATGCCGCCCCGGGGCTGGCCGGGCACGGCGTTGGTCAGCGCGCCGAGCAGCCCCTCCAGGTGGTGCGGCTCCCGCCGGTAGGTGCGGGTGAGGTAGGTGACGCCGACCTTGACCCGCTCCTCCGGCGCCGGCCGGTAGCCCAGCTCGGCCAGCCACACCGGGCTGCGGGTGCCCCGGCCGCCGGCGTCGACGACGAGGTCGGCGGCGACGGTGGTCGGGTCCCCGTCGCGGAGGCGCAGCCGTACGCCGGTGACCCGTCCCCGGTCGAGGGTGGTGGTCAGCCCCTCCACCTCGCAGCCCGCCACGATCCGCACCCCGGGCAGGGCGGCCACCCGCTCCCGGACGACCTGCTCCAGCAGCGGCCGGCTGACCCCGAGGGCGAACAGCGGGGACGGCGCGCGCCGCATCCGGTGGCCGTTGTTGTACCAGTGGACCTGCTCGTGCAGGTCGACCGTGGGCACGCCCCGCGCGCTCAGCTCCGCCGAGATCCCGGGCAGCAGCTCCTCGAACGCCTGCCGGCCCCGGGTCAGCAGGACGTGCAACTGCCGCCCCTGCGGTACGCCCCGGCGGCTCTCCGCCTGCTCGGGCAGCAGGTCACGGTCCACGAGGGTGACCCGCTCGTACGCCTCGGTGAGTGCGCAGGCGGTCAGCAGCCCGCCCATGCTCGCGCCGATCACCACGGCGCTGCCCGTTGCCATGCGGGCAGCGTAGGCAGGCCGGCGGGGCCCGGTCGTCTTCCGTCGTGCGCACCTGGCGGCGTCGGATGGCGCGGCCGGGCGGCCTGGGACGGCACGGCCGGGCGGCGTGGGACCGGCGCGTTCCGGCGCCGTGGGACCAGCGTGCCGGCGGCGTCAGAGGGGCTCGACGCCCGGCGGCAGGTCCCCGCCGGTGGTGGCGTCGCGGACGTAGTCCAGCAGTATCCGGCGCAGCTCCCGGCCGGCGTGGGTGGGCACCACGTCGCGGCGCCGGGCGACCGCGATGGTCCGCCGGACGCCGGGTGGGGCCAGCCGGGTGACGCGTACGCCGGGGCGCCGGGCCACCACGATGCCGGGGACCAGCGCGACGCCCAGCCCGGCCTCGACGAAGCTCAGCACCGCGTCCATCTCGCCCCCGTCGACGGCGATGGTCGGCTCGAAGCCGGCCTCCCGGCAGGCCTGGAGGGTGGCGTCGCGCAGGTCGTAGCCCTCCCGGAACATCACCATCGGCTGGTCGCGCAGGTCGGCGACGCGCAGCTGACCGGTCTCCGGGCTCACCGACAGCTCCTCGACGGAGGCGACCACCAGGCTCTCCCGCAGGATGGGGTCGGCGCGCAGCCCCGGGTCGGTGCCCTGGGCCGGCATGATGATCAGTGCCAGGTCGAGGTCGCCGCGGAGCAGGCCGCGGACCAGGTCCTGCGAGCCGCTCTCCTCCACCCGAAGGTCGATGGTGGGGTGGGCGTCGCGGAACCGGCGCAGCACGGGTGGGGCGAGCGAGGTGGCGAGGCTGGGGGTGGCGCCGAGCCGGACCCGACCACGGCGCAGGCCGACCAGCTCCTGCACCTCGCGGGTCGCGGTGTCGACGTCGGCGAGGATCCGCTTGGCCAGCGGCAGCAGCACCTCACCGGCCGCGGTGAGCGTGATGTTGCCCCTTACCCGCTCGAACAGCGGGGCGCCGAGGCCGTCCTCGAGGGCGTGAACTTGCTTACTCAACGAGGGCTGGGTGATGCCCACGATGTCGGCGGCTTGGGTGAAATGTCGTACTTCCGCCACCGCAACGAAGTACTTCAGCTGATGGAGCTGCATCTACATAGCCTATAGCTATCAAGACTGCGAGTTCGATGCATTGGACGACTGAATCAAGTGCTCCTAGCGTCGATCGCGTGGTAGTCACGAGAACTCGGTCGCCCATCCGCTCCAGCGTCGGCCTGAAGGCCGTCATGGCGGTGACGGGCATCATCCTGGTGCTGTTCCTCATCGCGCACATGCTCGGCAACCTGAAGATCTTCACGGGGGCGACCTCGTTCGACCACTACGCGCACTGGCTGCGCGAGATCGGCGCCCCGATCCTGCCCGGCGTGTGGTTCCTGTGGATCCTGCGGATCGGGCTGCTGGCGGCGGTGCTCGGCCACATCTGGGCCGCGACCGCCCTCGCCGTGCGCGCCCGCGCCGCCCGCCCGGTGCAGTACGCGCACCGCAAGAAGGTGCAGGGCAGCTACGCGGCCCGCACCATGCGCTGGGGCGGCGTGATCATTCTGCTCTTCGTGATCTACCACATCCTGGACCTCACCACCGGCACGCTGAACCCGGTCGGCGACCCGAGCCGGCCGTACGCCAACGTGGTGGCCGACTTCGCCCCGGAGCGCTGGTACGTCACGCTCTTCTACACCCTGGCGGTCGTCACCCTCGGCTTCCACCTGCGGCACGGCCTGTTCAGCGCGCTGCGCAGCCTCGGCCAGCAGAGCCCGCGCGGCGAGCGGCGGGCCCGAGCCGTGGCGCTGGGCTTCGCCGTCGTGCTCTGCGCCGGCTACCTGGCGGTCCCGTTCGCCGTACTCACCGGATTGGTGTCCTGACATGGATCTCTACACCGAGGGCGACCCGATCGCCGACACCAAGGCTCCCGACGGCCCCATCGAGACCCGCTGGGAACGCCGCCGCTTCGAGGCCAAGCTGGTCAACCCGGCCAACCGCCGCAAGATGACCGTGATCGTGGTCGGCACCGGCCTGGCCGGCGGCTCGGCCGCCGCCACGCTGGGCGAGCAGGGCTACCGGGTCAAGACCTACTGCTACCAGGACAGCCCGCGCCGGGCGCACTCCATCGCCGCGCAGGGCGGCATCAACGCCGCCAAGAACTACCGCAACGACGGCGACTCGGTGCACCGCCTCTTCTACGACACCGTCAAGGGCGGCGACTTCCGCTCCCGGGAGTCCAACGTGCACCGGCTGGCCGAGGTCTCGGTCAACATCATCGACCAGTGCGTCGCCCAGGGCGTCCCGTTCGCCCGCGAGTACGGCGGCCTGCTGGACACCCGCTCCTTCGGCGGCGCGCAGGTGCAGCGCACCTTCTACGCCCGGGGCCAGACGGGCCAGCAGCTGCTGCTCGGCGCGTACCAGGCGCTGGAGCGGCAGATCGGCCTCGGCAACGTGGAGATGAACACCCGGCACGAGATGCTGGAGCTGATCGTCGTCGACGGCAAGGCCCGCGGCATCGTCGTGCGGGACATGGTCACCGGCGAGATCACCACCGAGTTCGCGGACGCCGTCGTGCTCGCCTCCGGCGGCTACGGCAACGTCTTCTACCTCTCCACCAACGCCAAGGGCTGCAACGTCACCGCCACCTGGCGGGCCCACCGCAAGGGCGCGTACTTCGCCAACCCCTGCTACACGCAGATCCACCCGACCTGCATCCCGGTCTCCGGCGACCACCAGTCGAAGCTGACCCTGATGAGCGAGTCGCTGCGCAACGACGGCCGGGTCTGGGTGCCCAGGACCAAGGGCGACACCCGCAGCCCGAGGGAGATCCCCGAGGACGAGCGGGACTACTACCTGGAGCGGATCTACCCCTCCTTCGGCAACCTGGTCCCCCGCGACATCGCGTCGCGCGCCGCGAAGAACGTCTGCGACGAGGGGCGCGGCGTCGGCCAGACGGGGCTCGGCGTCTACCTCGACTTCTCCGACGCGATCGACCGGCTCGGCCGCAAGGCCATCGAGGCCAAGTACGGCAACCTCTTCGAGATGTACGAGCGGATCACCGGCGAGGACCCGTACGAGGTGCCGATGCGGATCTACCCCGCCGTGCACTACACGATGGGCGGCCTCTGGGTCGACTACGACCTCCAGTCGTCCATCCCGGGCCTGTTCGTGATCGGCGAGGCGAACTTCTCCGACCACGGCGCGAACCGGCTCGGCGCCTCGGCGCTGATGCAGGGTCTGGCCGACGGCTACTTCGTGCTGCCGAACACCGTCGCCCACTACCTGGCGTCCGGCCCGTTCGAGAAGGTCGACGCCACGCACCCGGCGGCCGTGCAGGCCCGCGCCGACGTCGAGGACCGGATCCAGCGGCTGCTGGCCGTCGACGGCGACCGGACCGTGGACTCGTTCCACCGCGAGCTGGGCCAGATCATGTGGGAGCACTGCGGCATGGAGCGCAGTGAGGCCGGGCTGCGCAAGGCGATCGACGAGATCCGCGCGCTGCGCGAGCAGTTCTGGCAGCGGGTCCGGGTGCCGGGCACCGGCGAGGGGCTCAACCAGTCGCTGGAGAAGGCCGGCCGGGTGGCCGACTTCTTCGAGCTGGCGGAGCTGATGTGCATCGACGCGCTGCACCGCGAGGAGTCCTGCGGCGGTCACTTCCGGGCCGAGCACCAGACGCCCGACGGTGAGGCGGAGCGCGACGACGACCGCTTCGCGTACGTGGCGGCCTGGGAGTTCACCGCCACCGGCGAGCCCTCGGTGCTGCACAAGGAAGACCTGAACTTCGAATACGTCCACCCCACGCAGCGGAGCTACAAGTGAACCTGACCCTGCGCATCTGGCGCCAGTCCGGCCCCGAGGACAAGGGTCGGATGGTGACCTACAAGGTCGACGACGTCTCCCCGGACATGTCGTTCCTGGAGATGCTCGACGTCCTCAACGAGCGGCTGATCCTCGCCGGCGAGGAGCCGGTGGCGTTCGACCACGACTGCCGCGAGGGCATCTGCGGCATGTGCGGCCTGATGATCAACGGCGACGCGCACGGGCCGCAGCGCGGCACCACCGCCTGCCAGCTGCACATGCGGCAGTTCTCCGACGGCGAGACGATCGACATCGAGCCGTGGCGGGCCCGGGCCTTCCCGGTCATCAAGGACCTGGTGGTCAACCGGGGCGCCTTTGACAAGATCATCGCGGCCGGCGGCTACATCACCGCGCCGACCGGCAGCGCCCCCGAGGCACACTCGACCCCGGTCGCCAAGGCCAACGCGGACGCCGCCTTCGAGGCGGCGGAGTGCATCGGCTGCGGCGCCTGCGTGGCGGCCTGCCCGAACGGCTCCGCCATGCTCTTCACCGCCGCGAAGGTCACCCAGCTCTCGCTGCTGCCGCAGGGCCAGCCGGAGCGCTACACCCGGGTGATCGGCATGGTCGACGCGCACGACGAGGCCGGCTTCGGCGGCTGCACCAACGCCGGTGAGTGCACCGTGGTCTGCCCGAAGGGCATCCCGCTGAACACCATCGGCCGGCTCAACCGCGACTTCCTGATGGCCACCTCGAAGCGGGGCGACAACACCCCCGGTTCCTGAGCCGCACACCTCACGCCGGCGAGGTCGGCACAGGGCCGCCGCGTCTTCCAACGCGGCGGCCCTCGCCGTAGCGCCCACCCGATCGCGGCGACCCTCGCCGTAGCACCTGCCGATCGCCGGCCCGCCGTC
>NZ_WAAS01000200.1:0-12229 GCF_008806585.1 Micromonospora sp. AMSO12t | reverse complement strand
GGGTGGCGTCGCTCGGGGCGTTGGGGGGCGTGCACATCGAGGGCGCGACCCTGTTGGAGACGCTGCTGCTCAATCTGGTGCCGATCGCGCCCGGCTGGCAGGTATCCGACGAGCGGGACCTGCCGGTGTGGGAGCGTGAGCCGCAGACGGCCGTCGAGGAGGCAGACTCGGCACGCGGCCCGCACGGGCTGCTGAGTCTTTACACCTGGCAGTCACGACGGATCCGGCTGTTCGGCGATGCTGGTGGCGTCACCGGCGCCATGATCTCCAACGGTGATCGGTTGGAGTGGCAGGATCGACACCTGCTGGAGCCGATGAGCGTCTGGGGACGCAGCGGGCCACGCGAGCGTGAGCAGAAGCGGACCCCGATCTACCTGCCCCGGCCGCACGACCACAGTCGGGCACTGTGGCGAGGGCTGCAGACCCTGCTGCCGGCGCCGCCGCTTCCCGGCGCCGAGGCGCCACAGCGGCTGTCGCCGATGGTGGTGCAGTGGCTGGCCCGGCTGACCGTCACCGGGGTTGTCGGGCCAGACTTTCAGGCACGAACGCGTGCCACCAGCGTCACCTACGGCACGCAGCAGGCGGTCGTCGACGAGGTGTTCAGCGACGCGCTGACCATGAACGTGCTGCTGCTGGTCGAGGACTCCGCTCTGCGTGCGGCGGCCGTCGACGCTGCCGGCGACGCCGAGTCCGCGGTGAGGGTGCTGCGCCGGCTCGCCGACAACCTGGTACGCGCCGCTGGTAGCCGGGACATCGACAGCGGCGATGCCGAACGCGCGGCTGAACGCGCCTACGCCCTGTTGGATCGCGCGTTTCGGGATTGGCTGGCGCGGCTCGGACCGGACAGCGATCCGGTGGCCGAGCGAGCCTCGTGGCAGCGCTTGGTGCGGCGGGCCGTGAAACGGCTGGGCAGTGAAATGGTCGCCGCTGCCGGCCCGGCGGCCTGGGCCGGCCGGCCTGGCGTCGATCGCGCCGGGAGGGATGTGCATTTCTCGAGCTCGCAGGCGGAGGCGTGGTTCCGCCTTGGCTTGGCCAAGGCGCTGCCGATGGCGGCTGAACTCGAGCACCAGAGGCAGGAGGAGGCAGCATGACAGTGGCAGAGACCAGCCGGCCGGACGCCCCGACACGTAAACCGTGGGCACGCCGTCGCAGAGGCCTCGGCGAACATGTCGCACGGACGGTCAGTGCCCTGCAGGTGCGGCTGTTGCGTGAGGCGCCCCAACCGGAGGCGGTCAGCGCACTTGCCCGGCTGCGGCGCGGCATCGGCCGGGCACCAGGCTTCGACTACACGCTCGAGCGCTACCTGCAGGTTCCGGAAGACCTGCTGGGTTACCGGCCGGCAGACGATGCCGTTGCCACCGACGCCGAGTACGCCATGCATGATGCGGTGACCCTGTACGCGCTGCATCAGCAGTCGCGCCGGGAACGGATGCATATGGATGGACGAGGGCTTGGCCAGGCCCTGGCTGAGCTCGTACGCGTGTCGGCTGGGCCAGACGGTGTACGGCGCCGGTTCGCCGCGCTCGGCACTGCCAGCACCTACCACGAGGGCATTTACCACCTGCGCAGCCTGATCACGATGCTGCGTGAACCGCAGATCCCACTCGACTACGGCCTACTCGCCGACGATCTGCAGACCCTGCGCCTGCCCACGGGTCGGCCCCAGGTCCAGGCCATCTGGGGCCGCGAGTTCTTCCGCAGCCGGCCCAGCACTGACGTTGAGACCCCCGCCACCGACGCCCACGAGGAGAACCTGTCATGAGCCGCACCATCATTGACGTCTACGCGCTGCAGACGGTGCCACCGAGCAACCTCAACCGAGACGACACCGGCTCACCCAAGACCGCCGTCTACGGCGGTGTGCGGCGCGCGCGGGTGTCCAGCCAGGCATGGAAGCGCGCAATCCGGCTAGCGTTCGCAGGCCTGCTGGACCGCTCCCAGCTCGGCGAACGGACCAAGCGCGTGGGCGAGTCCCTCGCGGCGCGGATCAAGGCCCTCGACCCCAGCCTGTCCGACGAGGCCGCATCCACGCTGGCCGCCGAGGTCTTCGTGGCTGCCGGCCTCGCCAAGGCGGAGAAGAAGAAGAGCGAGGTGAAGGACGTCGAGTCCGGTTACCTGATGTTCCTGAGCCACCGGCAGGTGGACAACCTCGCCGCCGCAGCACTGGAAGCCTCCCGAGCTGGCACCACTCTCGACAAGAACCGGTTCAAGGCACTGGCCAACACCGAACACTCAGTCGACATCGCGATGTTCGGCCGGATGGTGGCCGACATGACAGACATCAACGTCGACGCCGCATGCCAGGTGGCGCACGCCATCAGCGTCCACGCCGTCGACAACGAGTTCGACTACTTCACCGCCGTCGACGACCGCAAGGCCGACGCCGCCGAGACCGGCGCGGGCATGATCGGCACCATCGAGTTCAACTCTTCCACCCTGTACCGGTACGCGACCGTCGACGTGGACGCGCTGCACCGCACCCTCGGCGACGCGGGCGCGACCCGAGCTGCGGTCGAGGCATTCCTGACGGCGTTCGCGCGTAGCATGCCGACTGGCAAGCAGAACACGTTCGCCCACCGTACGTTGCCCGACGCGGTGCTGGTGCGGCTGCGTGACACGCAAGCGATCAACCTGGTCGGGGCGTTCGAGACGCCCGTGCGGGAGACGCACGCGGCCGGGCGGATCGAACTGGCCGCAGCGGCACTGGCGAAGCACACCGTGGCCGTCGAGAACGCGTTCGGCGAGCGGCCGGTCGGTAGCTGGGTCACCCAGGTCGGTGACAAGACTGCGGTGCTGGCCGACCTCGGCAAGGCGGTCAGCTTCAGCGAGTTGGTCACCGGAGTGGGAGAGCAGGTCGCTGTGGCGCTCGGACAGCCAGCATGAGTGTGTTGTTGTTGAGGCTGGCGGGCCCGCTCCAGTCGTGGGGGTCGTCCAGCCGGTTTGCTCGCCGGGGCACCGAGGTCGCGCCGACCAAGAGCGGAGTGATCGGTCTGCTCGCCGCAGCCAAGGGCGTCCGACGTACTGAGCCGCTTACCGAGTTGCTGGGCTTGGAGTTCGGGGTACGGCTGGACCAGCCCGGGCAGATCCTGCGGGACTTCCAGACCGCCCGTTCTCTCGACGGACGCGACAGCGCGCCACTCACCTACCGCTTCTACCTCTCCGACGCCGCTTTTCTCGCCGCCGTCAGCGGTGAGCAGGAGCTTCTGCACGGTCTGATGGAGGCACTCAAACGGCCCCGGTTTCCGCTCTATCTCGGTCGCCGCTCGTGCCCGCCGGCCCTCCCGATCAGCCTCGGCGTACACGAAGGCACTGTCGATGACGCCCTGACGTCGTGGCCGTGGCTCGCCGCCGAGTGGCACCGCCGCAAGGCGGCCCGCACGGTCCGGTTGGAGATCATCCGAGACGCCCGGGCGGGCGAGCCGGTCACGGAGACCCTGCCCGACGAGCCGGTCAGCTTCGATCCCGCGCATCGGCAGCACACTTGGCGGTCGGTGCTGCGCCGGCACGTCGACGTCACCAACGACCTCGCGGAACGGGCCGGCGTTGCCGAGCACGACCCGCTGAGCCTGCTGGGAGGCTGAGCATGTTTCTTACTCGATTCCAGATCAACCCCGCTCGCCGAGGTGCACGGAAGCTGCTCTCTTCACCGCATGCCATGCACGCGGCGGTCCGCGCCGCCTTCGCCGTCGCGGCGGACCACGAACGGGACGGCACCCGTACGTTGTGGCGGCTCGACACCCCAGCCACCGCCACCGTCCACCTCTACATCGTCAGCCCCGGCCGGCCCGATCTCACCCATCTGGTCGAGCAGGCCGGCTGGCCCACCACGGAGACCTGGGTAACCCGCGACTATGGCGGGCTGCTCGGCTCGCTTCGTCCCGGCCAGGATTGGGCGTTTCGGCTCACCGCGAACCCCACACACAACGGGCGTAAGACCACCGACGCCAAGGAGACACAGCGCTTCGGTTACCTTCGTGAAGAGGAGCAGGTCGGATGGTTGGCCAGCCGGGCCGCCCGGAACGGCTTCGCCCTGGCGACCCAGCAGGACGGTCGCCCTAACCTGCGGCTGCACCGCCGCCAGACGCAAACCTTCAGACGAGGCATGGGCGCTGTCACCCTCACGACGGTGACCTACGACGGCATCCTCCACGTCACCGATGCGGACGCCTTTCGTAGAGCGTTGACCAGCGGGATCGGACATGCGAAGGCGTACGGCTGCGGCCTGCTCACTCTCGCTCCCGCAGGCTGAATCCGGGCTGACCGATGAAGATCCCAGGCGTGCCGCCAGCCGAGCTCGGCGACCTCACCCGAGCCGAGGATCGGATCAGCTTCCTCTACCTCGAACGCAGCGTGATCCATCGGGACAGCAACGCGATCACCGCAACCGATGATCAAGGCGTTGTGCACATTCCGGCCGCCTCGGTGGGTGTGCTGCTGCTCGGACCCGGCACCAGCATCACCCACCAGGCCATCGCCCTGCTCGCCGACCACGGAGCCACCGCCGTCTGGGTCGGCGAGCGGGGCGTGCGCTACTACGCGCACGGACGATCACTCGCGGCGTCCAGCCGTCTGCTCGTCGCGCAGGCCGCTGCGGTCAGCCATCGAGACCGCCGGCTCGCCGTAGCCCGCACCATGTACGCGATGCGCTTCCCCGGCGAGAACACCGCCAACCTCACGATGCAGCAACTGCGCGGCAAAGAGGGCGCACGAGTCCGCCGGACATACCGTGAGCATGCCGAGCGGACTGGTGTCGCCTGGCGCCATCGCGACTACGACCGGACCGACTTTGCCGGCAGCGACCCGATTAACCAAGCGCTGTCGGCCGCTCACGCCTGCCTGTACGGCATCGTGCACACGGTCATCGTGGCGCTTGGGGCCGCGCCTGGTCTCGGCTTCGTGCACACCGGGCACGAACGGGCTTTCGTGTACGACATCGCTGACCTGTACAAGGCTGAGATAACGATCCCCGTTGCCTTCGACGTGGTGGCAAGCGGCTCGACCGACATCGGCACCGACACCCGACGCGCGGTACGTGACCGCGTGCACGACGGGGCCATCCTCGCGCGGTGTGTACGTGACATCCGCATGTTGCTTTTCCAACCCCAGCCCGGAGGTGAGATCGAGGACGAAGATTCCCTACGCCTCTGGGATGACACCGGCATCGAACTGACAGCAGGTCGAAACTACGCCGACCTTGGCGAGGTCGACTTCTGATGACCGTCATCATCCTCACCGCCTGCCCGCCCGGACTGCGGGGGCATCTGACGCAGTGGTTGTTTGAGATCTCCGCCGGCGTGTACGTCGGGCACGTGAGCACCCGCGTACGCGACAGGCTGTGGGCTCGCGTTATCGACATGGCTGGTGCGGGCCGGGCGCTGATGGTCTTCCAGGTTCGCGGAGAACAGCGGCTGTCGTTCCTGGCCCACGACCATCACTGGATTCCGGTAGATGCGGATGGAGTGACCCTGATGCGGCGTCCCGCTGACCCGATGGTCAACCCTGCGGTCGCTGGAGGCTGGAGCAAGGCGGCCAAGCGCCGCCGGTTCGGGCGCCGTGGGCGACCAGCGTAGAGGGACGCCAACAGGCAAGGCGATCGATGCCCATTCGACGGTAAGAATGCGACACGTAGTCGATTGGGCGAGTTCGGTTTGGGGAGACCCCTGTGTGCCTGGCGTGCAGCGATAGGTGCGACAAATCGAGAACCTTCGACGTCACGTGTGCGGGGGGGAGCGGGACCGTCACGCGAACGCGGGTACGGCGCGATCCGCGATCAGACCTGCGTCCGCAGGAGCAGAACCTCACCTACGGGGCCTATCAGCCGCTGAGCCACCCGCGCTCAGGGCGCAGCATGATACCGGCGCCGACGTCTGCGATGTACCCCCACCGGTGCGCGGGACCAGGGCCGAAGAATGTCCGGGTGGAGGGGCCACTCCCGCCTGCGCGGGGAGCAGGCGCCGACATGGCGCCGATGGCGCGTGCGTGCAGGACCACCCCCGCGTTCGCGGGGAGCAGTCCTCTCGCGTGGCACGGGGCCACTCCTTGGGAGGACCATCCCCGCGTTCGCGGGGAGCAGCAGATGCCCTGCATTCCGCCAGGCCCGTGGCATGGACCACCCCCGCGTGCGCGGGGAGCAGGTCGCAGTTTCCGCGCGCGACTGCGGTTAGCCCGGACCACCCCCGCGTGCGCGGGGAGCAGGGTGGGACGACCTGCTACAGGTCTGCCGGCCGAGGACCACCCCGCGTGCGGGGAGCAGGAAAGCACCGACACGATGAGCCACAGCCACAGGGACCACCCCCGCGTGCGCGGGGAGCAGCACACCTGCCGGGCGTGGTCGCGCTGCTCGGACGGACCACCCCCGCGTGCGCGGGGAGCAGGACCACTGGCCCTCCTCGGCGTAGAACTTCGCGGGACCATCCCCGCGTGCGCGGGGAGCAGGGGGCCGTCGACCCGGCGGCCCGCAAGACCACGGGACCACCCCCGCGTGCGCGGGGAGCAGTTCGCGAGGCCCGCGCGCTCCTGCCGCTTGGCGGGACCACCCCCGCGTGCGTGGGGAGCAGGAGTACACGATCGTCGACCCGTCGGCGGCCAACGGACCACCCCCGCGTGCGCGGGGAGCAGATCCCGTGGTGGTGGGTCGACGACGCCGACGCGGGACCATCCCCGCGTGCGCGGGGAGCAGTCCCACCGCCAGAGCGGTTGGGCGCCGGCCAACGGACCACCCCCGCGTGCGCGGGGAGCAGCCGAGCGAGGCGGCGTGGCGGCGGGCGCTGGAGGGACCACCCCCGCGTGCGCGGGGAGCAGTACCAGTCCGGGACCCCGAGCCTGCGCTTCGAGGGACCGCCCCCGCGTGCGCGGGGAGCAGGACGACGTCGCCGGCCCGGCGGGCGTGGATGAAGGACCACCCCCGCGTGCGCGGGGAGCAGCCCGTCTCCGACCTTGTCCGTAACCCCGCCGGAGGACCACCCCCGCGTGCGCGGGGAGCAGGTGTCCGGGCTGACTCGGGATGTGGCCGCCGAGAGGACCACCCCCGCGTGCGCGGGGAGCAGCACAGCTTCCGCTCGCTGTCTCGCGCCACCTTGGGGACCACCCCCGCGTGCGTGGGGAGCAGGGCGCCATCTTCGACCCGGCCCGCCAGCGGGCGGGACCACCCCCGCGTGCGCGGGGAGCAGAGCCCGTCATGCAAGGACGGATACCCCGTGGACGGACCACCCCCGCGTGCGCGGGGAGCAGGTCGACCAGCGCGACACCACGGACCTGACCGAGGGACCACCCCCGCGTGCGCGGGGAGCAGATCGGGCCGAGCATGGGCTTGTTGTTGGTGTCGGGACCACCCCCGCGTGCGCGGGGAGCAGCGCAACGGAAGGAATCAGCGGATGCCGAAGCGGGGACCACTCCCGCGTGCGCGGGGAGCAGTTCGCATCTGTCCACGCCGGACTGTCAGGCCAGGGACCACCCCCGCGTGCGCGGGGAGCAGGACGCGCACTCGACGGCGTGGAAGCCGAACAACGGACCACCCCCGCGTGCGCGGGGAGCAGATCCAGACCACGGCCACGGTCCCCAGCGCGAACGGACCACCCCCGCGTGCGCGGGGAGCAGCACGGGCCCCTCGGCCTCAACGTCGCCGGCTCGGGACCACCCCCGCGTGCGCGGGGAGCAGACGTTCGGCATCGAGTCGGAGTCTGAGGCGGAGGGACCACCCCCGCGTGCGCGGGGAGCAGATCCACATCACCGACCAGATCGACGACCTCGTGGGACCACCCCCGCGTGCGCGGGGAGCAGAAGTCACCGCCCGGCCGGCGGAACGCCGCCAGAGGACCACCCCCGCGTGCGCGGGGAGCAGGCGATCCAGCATTCGCCGATCTGCGCGCTGATGGGACCACCCCCGAGTGCGCGGGGAGCAGCCAAGATAGAGCCCCACGTGCGTTGCCGGATCGGGACCACCCCCGCGTGCGCGGGGAGCAGGAGGGCGTCCGCGAGGGCGTTGATCGTGGCTGCGGACCACCCCCGCGTGCGCGGGGAGCAGACGTGGGCGCTTGCTACCGCGACTGCGGAGCCGGGACCACCCCCGCGTGCGCGGGGAGCAGCCGACTGCCCAGTTCCCGGCGGGTATGTGACGGGGACCACCCCCGCGTGCGCGGGGGGTAGTTGGCCGCTTCCTGCCGCAGGTGCCAGTTCTCCGGACCACCCCCGCGTGGGCGGGGAGCAGCCTGCCAGTCGGCTACCCGACGGCAGGGCTCCCGGACCACCCCCGCGTGCGCGGGGAGCAGGCCGGCCGCCGCCCCGATGAGAAACCACTTCCAGGGACCACCCCCGCGTGCGCGGGGAGCAGGGCGTCGCCAGTTTCCACGGCCGACCCAGGGCAGGACCACCCCCACGTGCGCGGGGAGCAGGTCACCGCGCCGGTGGCGTACTCCGCGGCGCAGGGACCACCCCCGCGTGCGCGGGGAGCAGCGACCCACCGGGCGAGAGAACTCCACCGGCTCAGGACTACCCCCGCGTGCGCGGGGAGCAGTTGGTGCCCGACACGCTGAGCAGGCCGACCTTGGGACCACCCCCGCGTGCGCGGGGAGCAGCTGATCGTGACCATGCCGAGCACGAACTTGTCGGGACCACCCCCGCGTGCGCGGGGAGCAGTCAGCAATTTTGCCCGGGTGGTGACGGAGCGACGGACCACCCCCGCGTGCGCGGGGAGCAGCCGTCCAGGCTGCGACCGGCATACCAGCGCGGCGGACCACCCCCGCGTGCGCGGGGAGCAGGCCGGCCACGAGGGCTCCGACCGGGCGGTCGACGGACCACCCCCGCGTGCGCGGGGAGCAGGCGGTGCCGGACGCCGATGACCCGATGACGGAGGGACCACCCCCGCGTGCGCGGGGAGCAGGAGGACGGCAACAGCCCGGTCCTGACCGGCCAGGGACCACCCCCACGTGCGCGGGGAGCAGGCTGGTCTACACCTCGTCGGCCGGCATGGTGAGGGACCACCCCCGCGTGCGCGGGGAGCAGCCCTCTACGTCAAAGAACAGTCGAGCGCCCATGGGACCACCCCCGCGTGCGCGGGGAGCAGATGACGGGCGCCGGGCTGCGTGTCGACGGGCACGGACCACCCCCGCGTGCGCGGGGAGCAGTACGTCGAGAAGCGGGCCGCCGAGTCGGAGGAAGGACCACCCCCGCGTGCGCGGGGAGCAGACAGTCGTGGTGCTCATCTCTGGTCCTCCAAGGGGACCACCCCCGCGTGCGCGGGGAGCAGTCACCCTGGCCTCCGGGGTGGTCGGGTCGCGCAGGACCACCCCCGCGTGCGCGGGGAGCAGGCGGTGTGGATGTCGCGGGCGGTCAGAGTGGTGGGACCACCCCCGCGTGCGCGGGGAGCAGGCCGGGTGGTCCGGGTCGACGGGATCAAGGTGGGGACCACCCCCGCGTGCGCGGGGAGCAGGGCGAGGGCTGTGCATGCTCTCGTCAACCAGGCGGGACCACCCCCGCGTGCGCGGGGAGCAGGTGACCCGACCCAGGATGTCATTCTCTAGCACAGGACCACCCCCGCGTGCGCGGGGAGCAGTGCTGCACAGCCTCCAGCCGCTCCCGCAGCTTCGGACCACCCCCGCGTGCGCGGGGAGCAGTCCACGGTCGACTCCGCTCCGGCGGCCGTCGACGGACCACCCCCGCGTGCGCGGGGAGCAGTGGACGGGGTGGCGCATCCGACGGTCAAGCCACGGACCACCCCCGCGTGCGCGGGGAGCAGTTCTTTCAGGTCCAGAATAAATGGGGTAGACCAGGACCACCCCCGCGTGCGCGGGGAGCAGGACGCCTTCCTACCGGCGACACTCTTTACCTTCGGACCACCCCCGCGTGCGCGGGGAGCAGATCCCCGCGTACGGCTTCCTGCGTGGCGTGTGGGGACCACCCCCGCGTGCGCGGGGAGCAGGCGGCACCCCGGGCGGCTACGAACGGCACCGTGGGACCACCCCCGCGTGCGCGGGGAGCAGTCGTCCACCGCGAACGGTGGCGACGCGACCGGCGGACCACCCCCGCGTGCGCGGGGAGCAGTGGGAATCCACGGTGACCGACGACCGGTTCAGCGGACCACCCCCGCGTGCGCGGGGAGCAGTCTCCGGCTTCGTGACCTGCGGTGGGGGCAAAGGGACCACCCCCGCGTGCGCGGGGAGCAGCTGTGGTGGGAGTCCACCCACGGGCCGCTGCAAGGACCACCCCCGCGTGCGCGGGGAGCAGGTAGCGTCGGTGAGAGAGACGCCGGAAATGAGAGGACCACCCCCGCGTGCGCGGGGAGCAGATGCCGCGTAGCAACGGCCGCAACCGGTCCCCGGGACCACCCCCGCGTGCGCGGGGAGCAGGTGGTCGCCCGGGTACGCGCACCGGTCGTCTTCGGACCACCCCCGCGTGCGCGGGGAGCAGACTCGCCGATCATCAATTCGGTGGTGCGGCACGGGACCACCCCCGCGTGCGCGGGGAGCAGGTCGGTGCGTTGATGACGGGCGACGTCGCCCGGGGACCACCCCCGCGTGCGCGGGGAGCAGGCCACTGGTCAGCCCTCCGCGACGTAGACACGCGGACCACCCCCGCGTGCGCGGGGAGCAGGACCTGTACCTGATCTACAAGTACGGCGGCTACGGACCACCCCCGCGTGCGCGGGGAGCAGACTTGCTGACCTGCGGCGCTAAAGATCAACAAGTCGATTTTGCATCACTAGGTTCTGCAAGATCCTCATCCGAAAAAGAGTGGACGAGGTGCTGCTTCATCGTAGCGCTGGTGTGTGGCGAGCGCTGCCGGGTGAGCGGCGATCGTTCGGTCGGCGGCTTGCGAGGCCCACGACAGGAGGGCGAACAGTGGCGCTATAGGTGGTGCTTGCGGGGGCTCAATCGGATCGCTGTGGGTGCCTCTTGCTGTCAGTGCGCCGTGCGCCCTCTTCGACTCGAAGAAGGTTGTCAATGATCATTTGAAGGCCGTCTTGTGCGGCGGGTGAGAGCTTCGTGATTGATCGTGTCATTAGGCGGATCTGGGGGTTGGGGTCTTCGGGTTGTCTGCTGTCGCCTAGGAGGTAGCCGACTGGCACGTTGAAGAACTCTGCGAGGCCACGGAGTGTCGAGGCTTTGGGGTTGATGCGTTCGGCTTTGAGTAGGTGTCGGATGCCGTTTGCGGTGATCTTGTGGCCGGCTTTGGTTAGCGCGACCGCGACTTCGTGTTCTGTGTATGGCGGTCGGCCTGGAGGGCTGGCGGCGAAGAGGGCGCGGAGTCTGCCTTGGATGAGGTCAGAGGTTGCGGCCTCGGTCTGGTCGGCTGGCGTGTCCTTCATGGAGCCTCCCAACTGCAGCCACTCGTAGCCGTAACCCGGAACTGTAGTTGACGCCGCTGCGTAGTCCGTGCTTAGCTCTCTGCATCGCCAGTGAAGTGCACTTCATCTAGTAGGAAGTGTGCTTGGGAGGAGCGTAGCGGATTGAGTTAGCTGCCGGGGGGTGGCTTCTCGATTCGTGGGAGATCGGCGTTGCAAGGCGCGCTGGTCTTCGTGGGCCTGCTTCGTTTGGTCAGCGTCCAGGTCGTGACAGCAACGGGGGACCAGCCGCGCCGGTGTAGGCAGCGGCTAGTGCTGTACGGCAAGCCTTCGGGGAGGCGGACGTGCAAGAGCCATCAGACGGACGGCCCGAAGAGCCCACCGCCGACGTGCCTTCGAGTGCGGGCGGTGGGCTGGGGGAGCCGGCGGTGAGGCAGAAAGCCTTTCCGCCGGCTCCTACTCCCGAGGAGATCGCTGCCCGGGTGGAGGCGTTGAAGTCGCAGTGGCGTCGCCGCGTGGATGCGGCGGTGACGCGGGGGATCCCTCGCGAGTTCGGTGCAGGCAGGCGGGTGGAGTCGCTGTGGTGGCGGGCGGCGCTGCTGAGCGAGGGGTGCCCGTTGGCCTGCGTGTCGTCAGCGGATGGCGGGGTGGGGCGGTCGGCGTTGACGGCGTCGCTGGGTGGGTTGCTGGCGCTTGCGGTGCCGGATCCGGTGGTGGCGGTTGACGCGACATTGCGGGCGTGGGGCGGTCTGGAGCATCGGGTGGCCCGCCGCACCTCGTCGACGGTGTGGGATGCGGTGGCTGCCGGCGCGGAGCTGGCGGATTGAGGTTCCCCCGGTAGCTCGGAGGCTTTCGATCATGCTCTGATGGAGCTGAAGGGAGTCATCCGTGGCAGCACCGAAGAAGTACCCCGATGAGCTGCGTGAACGTGCGGTGCGCTTGTATCGGGAG
>NZ_WAAS01000199.1:0-12269 GCF_008806585.1 Micromonospora sp. AMSO12t | reverse complement strand
CCAGCAGGAACGCCCCCTGGATGGTGACGCTGCTAGCCGGGCCGACGAACGCCTGCACCCGGGCCACCCGCAGGCCCGCCGCGTACGCCCGCGCGGCGCTGACGCCGATCGCGTCGGCCTCGCGCCGCTCCGCCCGCGCCGCCCGGATCGTCCGGGCGGCGGAGATGGCGCGTTCCACCGCCGAGGTCATCTCGCCGACGCGTTCCTGGGCGGCGCGGGCCAGGCCCCGCACCCGGTGGGCGAAGGCGACGGCGATGCCGATGCCGGCGGCCACCCCGAGCAGGGTCACCCCGAACAGCACCGGGTCGAGCAGGACCATCGCGCCCCCCGCGCCGAGCACCATCACGGCGCCGGTGACGACCTCGAACAGGCCGGAGGTCACCACCGCGCGCAGCAGGGTGGTGTCCGAGCCGACGCGGGAGAGCAGGTCGCCGGTGCGGCGGCGGTCGTACTCGGCGATCGGCAGCCGCAGCAGGTGGCCGGCCAGCCGCCGCCGGGTGCCCAGCACGACCCCCTCCGCGGTGCGTTGCAGCAGGTAGTCCCGCACCCCGCCGATCGCCGCGGCCACCAGCACCAGGGCGACCAGCGCCGCGACCAGGCCGGCCACCGATCGGCTGCCGGAGAGCCCGTCCAGCACCGAGCGGGTGAGCAGCGGTTGTGCCAGTGACGCCGCCGCGCCGGCCAGCGACAGCGCGCCCACCACGGCGAGGGTGCCGCGGTGGGCGCGCAGGTACGGCAGCAGGGCGGCCAGGCCGATCCGCCGGTCGTCCACGGGGGCGCCCGAACCGCCGGCGGCGGTCGGCACGGGGTCGTCGGGGGTCGTCACGGGAGCGGCGGCGGTCATGGCTGGCACGGTATCGGGCCGCGCCATCCGCCCGGGGGGCGACGCGGGGCCTCAGGCGGTCAGCACCACCTGGAGCTCCTGGCGGCGCCGCTCGGCGAGATCGGTCAGCAGGGCCGGGGCCTGCTCGAACGGCACCACCGCCGAGACGAGGTGCTTGCGGATCACGTCCCCGTACGCGCGCAGCAGGTCGATCGTCTCGGCGGAGAGGCGCTCCCGGTCCCAGGTGGGGGCGAGCCCGCGCGGCACCCGGCCGATCTGCGCGCACCGCAGCGACAGTCCGTTGTGGTGGAACTCCTCGCCGAACCGGACCGCGTCCGCGCCGGCCTGGTAGAAGGCCAGGTCGACGACCGTGCCCTGGGGGCGCAGCAGGCGCAGCGCGAGCTGCAACGCCCACGCCTGCCCCCGGCACTGGAACACCACGTCGGCGCCCCGGTCGCCGGGGCCGTGCGCCCAGCGGGTCTTGAGCACCACCGCCGGGTCGTCGGCCTCCGGGTCGAGGGTCTCCAGGCCCAGCGCCTCGGCGACGGCCCGCCGCTGCGGGGTCGGGTCGAGCACCACCACCGAGGCGGCGCCGTGCCGCTTGGCGAACAGGGCGGTGAGCAGGGCCACCACCCCGCTGCCGACGACCGCGACCCGGCGGCCCCGCACCCCGTCGCCCAGCGACCGCACGTCGGCGCCGTGCAGGTCGGCGGCGGCGTGCAGCACCCCGTTGGCGCAGATCGGCCCCATGTGCGCGACGTAGACGCCGAGCAGCGGGTCGAGGTCCTCGGGCAACGGCACGAACCGCTCGGCGACCGGGTCGGCGACCCAGCCGGTGCGGTGTCCGTACGTCATCGCGCCGACGGTGCCCACGGCGACGGCGGGCGTACGGCTCTCCACCACCCGGCCCACCTGCATGTAGCCCAGCCGGGTCACCGGGTACGGGGTGCTGGCCGCGCCCGGCTGGAAGAGCCCGAGGTCGGCGTTCCAGGTGACGTTGAGGTAGGGGTTGGTGCCCTTGACGTAGCTGAGTTCGGTGCCCGCGGAGACGCCGCTGAACAGCGTCTCGACCCGGAACGTGCCGTCGGTCAGCTCGGCGGCGTCCTGCTCGACCAGCTCCACCCGGCCCGGGCCGCTGACCACCACGACGTGGTCACGCATCGACGGTCACCCCCGCGGCGAGCGGCGCGGCGACGGGCGTGTCCAGCCGTACGGGCCGGCCGGTGCGGGCGGAGTCGGCGACCGCGAGGGCGAGCCGCTGGGTGCCGAGGGCCTCGGCGTACGGGACGCGGACGTCGTCGCCGACGCCCCGGACCGCGTCGACGAAGGCCCGGTCCACGGCCACCCGGGCGGCCTCGGGGTCGGCGTCGAAGCGGCGTTCCCCGTCGGCGTCGCGTACGACCAGGCCGTCCTCGCTGAGCGAGAGGGCCAGCCCGTCGGCGAGGATCTCCAGTCCGGCGCGGTGCTTCCAGCCGAGCACGCAGGCGGCGGTGAGCGTGCCGACCGCGCCGCCGGCGAAGCGCAGCGTCGCGGTGGTCACCGAGTCGATGTCGGCGCCGTCGACGGACGGCGGGGTGCCGTTGCCGTACGCGGTGACCTCGGTGGCCTCGCCGACCAGGCACCGGATGAGGTCCAACACGTGGGCGGCCTGCTCGACCACGGGGCCGCCGGAGCGGTCCCGCCGCGACCACCAGGCCACCGGGGGCACCTTGTCCCACCACGCGCCGCTGACCATCCGCACCGGACGGTCGCCGAGCAGTTCCCGGGCCTGCTGCACCACCGGCAGGTACCGCCAGTGGTGCCCGACGCCGGTGAGCAGCCCCCGCCCGGCCACCAGGTCGGCGATGCGCTCGGCGGTCACCAGGTCGACGGCGACCGGCTTCTCGACGAACATGGGCACACCGGCCGCGACGACCGCCTCCTCGGCCGGCCCGTGGGCGAACGGCGGCACGCAGACGTAGACCGCGTCCGGCCCGGCGGCCAGCAGTTCCCCGACGTCGCCGAAGGTCCGGGCGCCGTGCGCGTCCGCCAGTTCCGCCGCCGCCTCCGGCACCACGTCGGTCACCCCGAGCAGTTCCACGTCCGCGAAGCCGCCCAACACCCGGGCGTGGCGTTGCGCCACCCCGCCGGCCCCAACCAGTCCCACCCGGCACGTGCGCATGTAAGAGCCCCTTCGCCACAGTTTCGCGTTCGGCGACTGCACTCCCCCCGCGTGCGCGCAACCAAACGTTCACCAGGGCGGAACCCGGTCACGTCACTGACGTGATCAAGCTGTTAGGCATGCTGCGTTAGCGCGAGTGCGGTAGTGGGAAAAACAGGGAAGGTTTTTCCGCCACGATCTGGGGGTGCCTGTGCGGAATACGGAAACGATGGTGTCACCGGTGGTGGAGGCGTGGGCCACCTACCGCACCACGTCGGCGGGTGACTGGCCGGCGCGGCGGCTGATCCGCGCCAAGGGGGACAGCAGGGTCAGCGTGGTCCTGCCGGCCCGAAACGAGGAGGCCACGGTCGGCGCGATCGTGTCGACGATCCGCGAGCACCTGATGGAGCGGGTGGCCCTGGTCGACGAGCTGATCGTGGTGGACTCCCGGTCCACCGACCGCACCGCCAGCGTGGCCCGCGCCGCCGGCGCGGAGGTGGTGAGCCAGGACGCGATGACCCGGGGCCTGCCCCGGCTGACCGGCAAGGGCGACGCGCTCTGGGCGGGGTTAGCCGCGGCCGAGGGCGACGTGGTGGCGTTCATCGACGCCGACCTGCGCGAGTTCCGTCCGCACTTCGTGACCGGGCTGATCGGTCCCCTGCTGACCGATCCCTCGGTGGACTTCGTGAAGGGCTTCTACCACCGCCCGCTGGTCGGGGCGTCGAGTGTGGAGGCCGACGGCGGCGGGCGGGTGACGGAGCTGATGGCCCGGCCGATGCTGAACCTGTTCTGGCCCGAGTTGGCGGGCTTCGTGCAGCCCCTCGCCGGTGAGTACGCCGGCCGCCGGGAGGTGCTGGAGCGGGTGCCGTTCGTCTCCGGCTACGGGGTCGAGACGGCGATGCTCATCGACCTGCTCGAGCTGGTCGGGTTGGACGCGCTGGCCCAGGTGGACCTGGGCGAGCGCAAGCACCGCCACCAGGACACGGCCGCGCTGGGCCGGATGTCGGCCCAGATCATGCTCACCGCCTGGTCGCGGCTGCAGCGGCGCGGCTGGGCGGCACCGGGGGCGATGCCCGCCGCGCTGCTGACCCAGTTCCGGCGCGGCGGCTCCGACGCCCTGCCGAACCTGGACCGGGAGATCGTCGTCAGCGACGTCTCCGTCGAGGAACGGCCGCCCCTGGCCGAGCTGCGGCACCGGATCCCCCGCCGACGGGTCGCCGCGGCGTGACCACGCGACCCCCCGTGACCGCGAACGACCGGACGCGGACGGCCCAGGCCCCCGCCGAGGGAAGGAATCCCGCATGAGCCTCACCGTCCTGATGAACGCCGGTCCGTGGCTGTCCGTGCCGCCGCCCGGCTACGGCGGCATCGAGAACGTGATCGCGACGCTGGTGCCGGAGTTGCGCCGGCTCGGCGTACGGGTGGTGCTCGCGTCGGTCGACAGCAGCACCCTGCCGGTCGACGAGAAGTTCTCCGTCTTTCCCGACGGGCAGTTCCACGCCCTGCAACGGCCGTACAACCAGGTCTGCGGCATCTCCCAGGCGCACCTGAACGGCGTGGTGCGCGCGTTGCACTCGCGCGACGACATCGACCTGGTGCACGACCATGTGGAGGCGGTCGGCCTGGCGACGCTCGCCGCGATGGGCCCGGACGCCCCGCCGGCCCTGCACACGCTGCACTGGGACCTGGCCAAGCACCCGGCGCTCTACGGCAACGTCGACGGCGGCGACCGGGTCCGGGTCAACGGGGTCTCCGCCTCGCAGCTGGCCCGCGCGCCCCAAGCGTTGCGGGAGCACTCGGTGGGCCACGTGCACCTGTCCACCCCGCTCGCCGTCGACGCGGACCGTCGGCCCCGGGTGGAGAAGGGCGACTATCTGATCATCCTCGGCCGGATCAACCCGGGCAAGGGCCAGGACGTGGGCGCGCGCCTCGCCCGGCGGGTGGGGGTGCCGCTGGTGCTCGCCGGGCCCGTCGGCCCGTACCACCGGCCGGAGGACCTGGCCGCCGCCGGGGACGAGGCCCGGCAGAACCCGGACGTCCGGTTCTTCTACGACGAGGTGGCGCCGCACGTCGACGGTGACCTGGTCCGCTGGGTGGGCACCGTGGCCGGGCAGGAACGCGACGACCTGCTGGCCGGCGCCCGGGCCTCGCTGTTCCCGCTGCGCTGGGAGGAGCCGGGCGGCACGGCGGTGGTCGAGTCGCTGGCCCTGGGCACGCCGGTGGTGGCCACCGCCCGGGGCTGCCTGCCCGAGCTGATCGAGCACGGCCGCACCGGCCTGCTCACCGCCGACGAGGAGGAGCTGGGCGATCTGCTGCTGGCCGCCGGCCTGCTGGATCCGGACGAGTGCCGGCGCGAGGCCGCCGTCCGCTTCACCCCCGCGGTGATGGCCGAGAAGTACGTGGGCCTCTACGAGCGGGTCCGCCAGCTCGCCGCCGCACCGCGCCTGCAACCGGCCTGACCGGCGATCCGCACCCCGGGGCCGGCCCGCCGTCACGGTGGGCCGGCCCCGGCTGTGTGCCGGCGCCTGGATGGGGCGGTCCCCCGGCGGTGGGGTTTGACGGTGGGGGCAGCGGGAAGGCGCGATCCACTCAGCGTTCTCGCACAGTGAGGAGACGGCGGTGACCGGTCCCATGGCGCACTCCCGCGCCCGGCACAACCCGGCCGACGGCAGGGCTCCCGTCCGGCGGGCCGCCACCGCCGTGGCGGTGGTCTTCCTCCTGGTCGGCGTGCTCGGCTTCGTGCCGGGCATCACCAGCAACTTCGGCGACCTGCGCTTCGCCGGGCACGACTCCGAATCCAAGCTGCTCGGCCTGTTCCAGGTCTCGGTGCTGCACAACATCGTCCACCTGCTCTTCGGGGTGGCCGGGCTGCTGCTGGCCCGCACCGTCACGGGCGCGCGGACGTACCTGGTCGGCGGCGGCGCGATCTACCTGGTGCTCTGGCTCTACGGCCTGGTGATCGACCATGACAGCGCGGCCAACTTCATCCCGGTCAACAACGCCGACAACTGGCTGCACCTGTTCCTGGGCCTGGGCATGATCGCGCTCGGCATCCTGACCACGCGGGACCGGACCCGCCGGTGACGCATCGTGACCGGCCGGGGCGGCGACGCCCCGGCCGGTCCGTTTGACCCTCCGCGCGGCCGGGTAGTTCGCAGATCCCCGACGATGCGAAACGAGGGCGCCCGATGCCGAGCCGGATCACCTGCGAGGTGCACGACGAGTCGCCGGTGACCGTCGTACGCCTGCGTGGCGGTCTCGATCTCGGCACGATGCGCACGGTGCACGACGCGCTCGACGGCTGCCTCGCCAGCCAGCCCGACGCGCTCGTGGTCGACCTCACCGACGTCACCGTCCGTGACCGGCTCGCCCTCTCGGTCTTCGCCGCCATCGCCCGTCGCGCGGCCGGCTGGCCGGCGGTGCCCGTCGTGCTGTGCGCCCCGCCGGGCGAGGCGGCGACCTGGCTGGCCCAGTCGACCGCCTGCCGGGTGGTGCCCGTGCGCCGCGACTGCGACGAGGCGACCCGGGTGGCGAACGCGGCGGCGGCGCCCCGGCTGCGGGCCCGGCTCGAACCGGTGGCGGAGGCCTGCCGGCGGGCGCGGGAGCTGGTCACCGACGCGTGCGCCCGCTGGAACCTGCCGGAGACCGTCGGGCCGGCGTCGCTGGTGCTCAGCGAGCTGGTCGGCAACGTCGTCCGGCACGCCGGCACACCGATGCAGGTGACGCTGACCCTGTGCCGGCCGTACCTGCACCTGGTCGTCGCCGACGGCAGCCGGACCGCGGTCCGGGCCGGCGCCGCCGACCTGCGCGCCGAGGGCGGCCGGGGGCTGCTGCTCGTCCGCGAGACGGCCCAGCGGTGGGGCAGCGCCCCCGCCGGCGACGGGAAGGTCGTCTGGGCCATACTGCCCGCGAATTGACCGAATTTACCACTCTCGCCTGAATAACCGCTGTCGCCTGGTTTCATGGGATGCGGGGCGGGTAGCCGCGCCGTCCTATCTGTCGTCTGGCGGGGTGAGAGTCACATGCCCAAGCGGGTAACCACGGAACCACGCGACCGAGGACCGGCGATCCTGGCGCCGGCACGCTTCGGCGGCTACCCCGGGCCGCTGCGCAAGGCGCTTCCCGGCGGCAAACTGACCCGGTTCCTGGCCACCACCGACCACAAGCAGATCGGCCTGCTCTACCTGCTGACCTCGTTCGGCTTCTTCCTGGTCGCCGGGATCCAGGCGATGCTGATGCGCGCCGAGTTGGCCCGGCCCAACCTGCAGTTCCTCTCGGCCGAGCAGTACAACCAGCTCTTCACCTCGCACGGCGCGGTCATGCTGCTGCTGTTCGCCACCCCCGCGGCGTTCGGGTTCGCCAACTACATCGTGCCGATCCAGATCGGCGCCCCCGACGTGTCGTTCCCCCGGCTCAACGCCCTCGCGTACTGGCTCTACCTGTTCGGCGGCCTGATGGTGCTCGGGGGATTCCTCACCCCGGGCGGCTCCGCCGACTTCGGCTGGACCGCGTACTCGCCGCTGAGCAGCCAGGAGCACTCCCCCGGCGTCGGCGCCAACATGTGGGTGATCGGCCTGGTGATCTCGGGGCTGGGCACCATCCTCGGCGCCGTCAACCTGATCACCACGATCCTCACCCTGCGCGCGCCGGGCATGACCATGTTCCGGATGCCGATCTTCACCTGGAACATGCTCTTCACCAGCGTGCTGGTGATCCTGGTGTTCCCGCTGCTCGCCGCCGCGCTGCTGGCGCTCGCGGCCGACCGGCTGCTCAACGCCCACGTGTACGACCCGGGGACCGCCGGCCCGATGCTCTACCAGCACCTGTTCTGGTTCTTCGGCCATCCCGAGGTCTACATCATCGCGATTCCGTTCTTCGGCATCATCACCGAGATCATCCCCGTCTTCTCCCGCAAGCCGATCTTCGGATACACCGGCCTCGTGCTGGCCACCATCGCGATCACCGTGCTGTCGATGACCGTGTGGGCCCACCACATGTTCGCCACCGGCCAGGTGCTGCTGCCGTTCTTCAGCATCCTGAGCTACCTGATCGCGGTGCCCACCGGCGTGAAGTTCTTCAACTGGATCGGCACCATGTGGAAGGGGCAGATCACCTTCGAGACGCCGATGCTCTTCGCGATCGGCTTCCTGGTCACCTTCCTCTTCGGCGGCCTCACCGGGGTGCTGCTGGCCAGCCCGCCGGCGGACTGGCACACCCACGACACGTACTTTGTCGTCGGGCACTTCCACTACGTGCTGTTCGGCACGGTGGTCTTCGCGCTCTTCGGCGGCTTCTACTTCTGGTGGCCGAAAATGACCGGACGGCTGCTCGACGACCGGCTCGGCAAGGCCCACTTCTGGACCATGTTCCTCGGCTTCCACGGCACCTTCCTCGTCCAGCACTGGCTGGGCAACGAGGGCATGCCCCGCCGGTACGCCGACTACCTGCCGTCCGACGGGTTCACCGCCCTGAACACCATCTCCAGCATCTCCGCCTTCGTGCTCGGCGCGTCCACGCTCTTCTTCATCTGGAACGCCTGGAAGTCCTGGCGCTACGGGGCGATGGTGAACGTCGACGACCCGTGGGGCTTCGGCAACTCGCTGGAGTGGGCCACCACCTGCCCGCCGCCGCTGCGCAACTTCGACCGGATGCCCCGGATCCGCTCGGAGCGACCCGCCTTCGACGCCAAGTACGGTCCGCTCGTCGCCGACCTCGGCCGGGACCTGCCCCAGCGCACCACGAAGCCGCCGCAGGACTTCGGCGACGAGCTGCACCGCGAGAGGCACGTGCCCGAGGCGCCGGCCGCCGAGGGGGCGCACGGCGCGCGGGAGGCCGCCGCGTTCCAGCCCGCGGCGCAGTCCGGGGCCCGGCCCGTGGACGTCCCCGAGCCGGACGACATCCGTCGGCCCAGCTTCGAGCAGACCGACGAGCCGGAGGAGACCCGCCCCGGCGGCGACCGGGAGCCGCAGGCCAGGGAGCGCTGGCGGCATCCGCGCGGGCCCGGCGACACGCCCGAGCGCTGAGCGGGCGTACGCGAGAGGGCCGGCACCCCGGGGGTGCCGGCCCTCTTCGCGACGTGGTCTCAGCCCTCGCGGGCCGCCGCCAGGCCCGCCGCGGTGAGTGAGCGGCGCACGGCCGGCTGGACGCGGGTCAGCCGTAGCGGTACCCCGGTGCGGGCGGCGGCCTCGCGGCCCGCCATCAGCGCGGCGATGCCGCCGGCGTCGAAGCCACCGGCGCCCACCAGGTCGACCACCACCTCGGCGGGCTGCCCGGTCACCGCCTCCAGCATCGCCCGGCGGAGCTGGTCCGCGCCGTCCCGGTCGACCTCCCCGCCGACCTCCACGACCACCCGGTCGCCGTTGTGCCGCACCGAGATCCTGGTCTTCGCCGGCTCGGACGACTCGGCGGTCCCGTTCTGCCACGGCGGCGGGGCGTCGGCCAGCATCGCCTGACGCAGCCAGGTCAGCGCCCGCGACAGCAGCCGGGAGACGTGCATCTGGGAGATGCCGAAGCGGGCGGCGATCTCCGCCTGGGTCTGGTTGCCGTAGAAGCGCATGGCCAGGATGCGCCGCTCCCGCCAGGGCAGCCGGTGCAGAAGCCCGCTGACCGTCACCCGGTCGTCGACGGACTCCAGCGCGTTGTCGGACTCGCCGACCAGGTCGCCGAACTCCGCCGAGCTCTCCCCGCCGACGGGGGCGTTCAGCGAGGCCGGACTGTAGCCGGCGGCCGACTCCAGCGCGGCGAGGATCTCCTCCTGCGGGGTCTCCAGCCGTTCCGCCAGCTCGGCGACCGTCGGGGCCCGGGACAGCTCGCTGGTCAGCGCGGAGGTGGCCTGCCCGACCTCCAGGATCAGGTCGCGCAGCCGGCGCGGCACGTGCACGCCCCAGGTGCGGTCGCGGAAGTGCCGCTTGATCTCGCCGACGATGGTGATGGCCGCGTATGCGGTGAAGGAGCCCCGCTCGGGGTCGTACCGGTCGACGGCGTTGACCAGGCCGAGCCGGGCGACCTGCTCCAGGTCCTCCAGCGGCTCGCCCCGCCCCCGGTAGCGGCGGGCCAGCCGGCCCGCGAACGGCAGGGCGAACCGGACGAGGTCGTCACGTGCCTCCTGGCGTCGTTCGGGCGGTAGGCCCTCGATCCGCGCCGCGTACGCCAGTGCGGCCGCGTCGAGGTCCTCCAGACCCCGATCGGTCGGAGGTGGTGTGGTCGTGGTGGTCTGTCCGAACATCCGCGCCTCCCTCAGGAAGGTCCCCCGCCCGGATTCAGGAAACCGGTCGTGCGCGCGCGTGGTCGCACCACGCCCGGGCCGGAAAATGGGTCACATGACTGGGATGTCAGCGGGCGACGGCGCCACGCCGGACGGCGTGATCAGGCCGTCGCAGCCAGCGGTGTTCCCGCTCCGTAGGTACTCAATCACGGGACCCGGGGTTCGCGAGGATGTTTCGAAAGGGCCGACTCAACAGACGAGTAACCCCTGGTGGGAGCCGCCGTCGCGCAGCGCCGCGAGAGCCTCGGGGACGGTCATCGGCGGCGGCGTCGGCAGGTCGTACGGCTGCGCCCGCAGCACCTCCGTCGCCCGGCGGGTGGGCACCGAGGTGACCGGGTAGCCGCGCGCCGAGGTGCGGTCCAGCGCCCGCCGGCGGCGCCCGAAGCCGGCGACGGCCAGCCACTGGGGCAGCCCGGCCAGCGCTGGCGACCGCAGGCCGGGCGGCTCGGGCAGCACGTCCACCGAGCTGAACGGCTCGCTCCCGGCGAGCCACCACTCCGCCGCCTCCACGCTGCGCCGGGTGGCGTTCTCGCACCAGTACGGCACCATGCCGGCCCGGACCACCTGCCACGGGTCGAGGAGCCGGCCGCACTCCACCACCAGCCGGTCACCGGTCTTGCCGGCCGCGCGCAGCCAGCGCCGGTACAGGTCGGCGGTCGCGGCGCTGAGCGCCTCCGGCCGCGGCACGAGGACCCGGTGCAGCGGATGCCCGTGCCCGCCGGCCCACTCCTGGACGCCGGCCTCGAAACCGGACTCCACGCCGTGTTCCGCCGGCTCGGGCGGCGAGGCGACCTCCGGCGGCTCCCAGTGCGCGCCGTCCCCGCCAGCCGAACGGAGCACCTGGCGCAGGGCATGGCTGTCCGGGTGGAAGTCGACCGGGTCGAGGCCGCTGCCCGGGCAGCCGACCTGGAAGCTGTGCCCCGGGGCGGAGTCGAAGACCGGCCAGGTGCGGGCGTCGCGCAGCAGCAGCACCGGGGCGCCGGGCTCCAGCCGGTCGGCCAGGAACCGCGCGTACGCGGCCGGCAGGGACCGCCACCGGGCCGCCAGCGACACCGTGGCGCCGGCCAGCGCGCCCCGGCTCGCGGGGCAGTGCACCTGACGGACGTGCAGGTCGGCGTTGCCGCCGAGGAGACGGGCGGTGAGGGCGGCACCGTGGTCCAGGGCGGCCTGCGGCCGGTCGACGGCGCCCTGCGCCCAGTGCACGGTCATCTCGAACCCGGCCGGTAGCCAGGGCACGCCGAGCGCCATCGCCAGGTGCGCGGCCGCGCCGTGCGGGGAGCCGATCAGGGCGCCCGGGTAGCGGCGGCGCGGGTACTGCTCGGCGAACCAGCGGGCGACCCGGCCCGCGTCGACCTCGGCGGTCTGGCCGGGGGTGAGCGCCACCCGGCCGGCCGCCCGGATCACCGCCGCCCGGCGCACCGGTTCGGGCGCGCCGACGAACCGAGACAGCGGCCCCGGGTGTCCCGGGTGTCCGAGGTCGGCGCAGTCGGTGCCGCGCAGCGCCCGCGCGGTGGCGGCCACCAGCACCCGCGCGGCGCTGCCGGCGGCCACCACCCGGTCGCCCGCCAGCCCGGCACCCTCGGCCGTGAGCCCCTTGCGCACCTTGTGCCCCGGCTCCACCTTGCCTCGTTCGCTCACCACGCGGCCCGGCTTCCCGTCCCGATGGGGTTCAAACGGGGCATCCCCCACCGGGCGGGAGCAATCAGAAGATCCCGGGCGGGCCACCGCCGAACCGCCGAACCGGGTGACGACGCCGGTCACGCACCGCGACGGCACGCCGGTGAGCTGGGGTTTCAGTGCCGGAGCAAGGGGCACTTCAGCGCCCATGCGCACCGACGACGACACTCCCGCGGCAGCCACCATCACCCCCTACCAGGACGGCCCGCTGCTGGTCCGGGGCGACTTCGCCCTGGTCACCCCCGACGGGGAGACCATCGACGCGCGGCGGGGCACGGTGGCCCTGTGCCGCTGCGGGAAGTCGGCGCTCAAGCCGTTCTGCGACGGCACCCACAAGGCCGTCAACTTCCGCGCCGCCCCCACCC
>NZ_WAAS01000198.1:0-12335 GCF_008806585.1 Micromonospora sp. AMSO12t | reverse complement strand
AGCAGGTACGCGACAAGCTCGTCGCCGACGTACAGCAGCTTGTTGGGCGAGCCGGTGCCGGGGCTGGTCACCGCGTTGCTGGTGGCGTCGGCGACGAGCTTGTCGCGTACCTGCTGCGGGGTGAACGTCGGGTTGGCGGCGAGCACGAGCGCGGCGGCGCCGACCACGTGCGGGGTCGCCATCGAGGTGCCGCTGATGCTGTTCGTGGCCGTGTTGCTGGTGTGCCAGGCCGAGGTGATCGAGCTGCCGGGCGCGAAGATGTCCAGGCAGGTGCCGATGTTGGAGAACGACGAGCGGGCGTCGGTGTTGGTGGTCGAACCGACGGTGATGCCGGCGAGGAGGCTGGCCGGCGAGCTGTTGCAGGCGTTCGCGCCGTAGTCGTTGCCGGCCGCCAGGCCGTAGGTGACGCCGTCGGCGATGGAGCGGGCCACCGCGTCGTTGAGGGCCTGGCTGAAGCCGCCGCCGAGGCTCATGTTCGCCACCGCGAGCTGACCGGCGGCGTGGTCGCCGGTCACCCAGTCGACGCCCTGGATGACGCCGGCGTCGGTGCCGCTGCCCTCGCAGTCGAGCACCCGGACGCCGACCAGCGTGACGCCCTTGGCCACGCCGTAGGCGGTGCCGCCGACCGTGCCGGCCACGTGCGTGCCGTGCCCGTTGCAGTCGTCCGCGCTGCCGCCGTCGATGGAGTCGAAGCCGGTGACGGCACGACCGCCGAAGTCGCTGTGGCCGAACCGGATGCCGGTGTCGATGATGTACGCCTTCACGCCCGAGCCGGTGTTCGGGTAGGTGTAGGAGTTGTTCAGCGGCAGCGCGCGCTGGTCGAGCCGGTCCAGGCCCCAGGACGGGGTGGGGCTCTGCGTACCGCTGATCCGCATGGTGTGGTTCTGCTGGACGTAGCGCACCGAGGGGTCGGCGGCGAGCCGCTTGGCCTCCGCCTCGGACATCCGCGCCTCGAACCCGCGCAGCGCGTTCTGGTACGTCCGGTTGACCGCGCCCCGGTGCCGGCCGGCGAGGTCACGCGCCTTCTTCGTGACGTCGGTCCGGCCCACCGAGGTGTCCTTGAACACCACGATGTACGAGTCGTCGACGGCGGTGGCGCCGCCCGCCATGAGGATCTGTCCCTCGGCGGGGGCGGCCATCGCCGGGGCGCCGAACGCCACGGCGGTGGCGACGGCGGCGGTCAGCACACCGGCGCGCCAGCGGCGCGCGGCTGGATAGGGGAGTGTCATCCCTCGGGTGTTCCTCTCGCTACACGACGGCGGGTGCGCCATCGATCGCAATTGATCAAAGTGAGCAAGAGCGTAGGGCCTCCACGGCAAAATGTGGAGACGTGAGGGGGACTTGTATTAGGGGTGCGGACTGCGGTAATGGATCAGCCGGGCTCACTGCCACGTGGAGGTCTACGCTGCTGCGTGTGGACCCGGTCGCCTTTCATGTCGCCTCCCGCCCCGCACACGGCGAGGGCGAGCTGACCGTGCACCACCCGTACGACGGGCGCGTCGTCGGTCGTACCACCCTCGCCACCGCCGGCCAGGTCGAAGCGGCCGTCGCGGCAGCGGCCGGGGTGGCCGCGGAGGTCGCGGTCCTGCCCGCGCACGCCCGCGCGGCGGCCCTGGACCACGTGTCCCGGCGGCTCGCCGAGCGGGCCGAGGAGTTCGCGCGGCTGATCACCGCCGAGAACGGCAAGCCGCTGAAGTGGGCCCGTGCCGAGGTCGGCCGCGCCGTCTCGACCTTCCGCTGGGCCGCCGAGGAGGCCCGGCGCTTCTCGGGCGAGCTGCAACGCCTCGACACCGACCCCGCCGCCACCGGGCGGATCGCCCTGGTCCGGCGGGTGCCGAAGGGGCCGGTGCTCGGCATCGCGCCGTTCAACTTCCCGCTGAACCTCGTCGCGCACAAGGTTGCCCCGGCCATCGCGGTCGGCGCCCCGATCATCGTCAAGCCCGCCCCCGCCACCCCGCTGTCGGCGCTGCTGCTGGGCGAGCTGCTCGCCGAGACCGACCTGCCGGAGGGGACGTTCTCGGTCCTGCCGCTACCGAACGAGCGCGCCGCCGAGCTGGTCGCCGACCCCCGGCTGCCGGTGGTCTCGTTCACCGGCTCCGGGCCGGTCGGCGCGGCGATCCGCCGCTCGGTGCCCGAGAAGCACGTCACCCTGGAGCTGGGCGGCAACGCCGCCGCCGTGATCTGCGAGGACTGGAACACCGCCGAGGACCTGACCTTCGCCGCGCACCGCATCGCGACGTTCTCCAACTACCAGGCCGGCCAGTCGTGCATCGCCGTGCAGCGGGTCTACGTGCACGAATGGCTCTACGACGCGTTCCTGCCCCGCCTCGTCGCGGCGGTGCAGGAGCTGCGGGTCGGCGACCCGTCCGACCCCCTCACCGACGTCGGGCCGCTGATCTCCGCCGACGCCGCCCGCCGGGTCGAGGCGTGGGTGGACGAGGCCGTCACCGCCGGCGCCACCATCGAGCTGGGCGGCCGGCGCGACGGCGCAACCTACCCGCCGACCGTGCTCTCCGGCGTGCCGGCGGACGCCAGGGTCTGCGCCGAGGAGGTCTTCGGGCCCGTGCTGGTGGTCGCCCGCGTCGCGCACGACCAGGCCGCGTTCGCCGCCGTCAACGACTCGGCGTACGGGTTGCAGGCGGGGGTCTTCACTCACCGCCTCGACACGGCCTTCGCGGCGCACCGCGCCCTGGAGGTGGGCGGGGTGATCGTCGGCGACGTGCCGTCGTACCGGGCCGACCAGATGCCGTACGGCGGGGTGAAGGGCAGCGGCGTCGGGCGGGAGGGCGTGCGCAGCGCCATGGAGGACTACACGGAGCCCCGGGTCATGGTGCTGACCGGCCTGTCGCTGTAGCGCCGCCCGCTCACCAGGTGCCGTCGTCGCGTACGCGGGCTGGCGCCCGGCCGAGCAGCAGGGTGGTCAGCGCGGCGTCGATGTCGTCGCCGAGGAACCACTCGCCGGCCTGGTCCAGCGCGAAGACCCGCCCCCGCTCGTCGACGGCGAGGATGCTCTCCTGCCGCTCGGTGCCGATGGGGAAGAGCCGTACGCCGAGCACGGCCGCGAAGTCGGCCAGCGTGTCGGCGGTGTGCGCGACCTGTCGTGGACGGATGTCGAAGCGGGAGATCCAGACCTGCTCGCCGGGGCCGCGTCGCGCGCCCACCAGGCTCGGGAAGGCGGTGAGTGTCGACAAGACCGCGGGGAAGTCGGGATGCGCGGACGTCTCACCCCGGACGGCACCGACGTCCCTGATGGCGGACAGGGCGACGATCTCGTCCCCGAAGTGCGGCCGCCAGCCAGCCGCGACGAGTGCCTGCGCGACGTCCGGATCAAACCGGCCCGGGACCGGGTCGGGCTGCGGGTCCGGCTGCCACGGCATCGTGAAGGCCCGGTCGGACCAGGGCAGCACGTGGAAGTCCACAAGGGTGTCCACACAGGAGTCGCACGGGCGGTCGGCGAGGCCGCCGTTCGGATCGCCCGGCTCGCGTACCCGATGGACCTCGAACCGGGCGGTCTCCAGGATGTCCTGCGCGTCGGCCATGCCGAGCGGCGCGATGCCCTCGGCGGCGCGGTGGTGGTCGTAGTGGTGCAGAACGTCGGAGACGACGATCAGCTCGGCGTGCCGGTCGCCGCCGCGTACGAGGTGGCCGGCGGGTTGCTCGTCCAGGTAGGAGCGCAGGAGCGGGTGGTGGTTGAGGGTGACGTCGCCCTTGGCGCCCTGCGCGCGGAAGAGTCGTCCCCCGACCGTCAGGTGCGCCGCCGTGTTGGGGGTCGGCAGGCGGTGGATCTCGCGGAGCAGTTGGCTGGCGGGATCGACGGTGCGGGGCACGCCGGGGCCCTGCGGGCGGCTGCGGCGGTACATCTGCGCGACCGCGTCGGTCGGCACGCGCGGCCAGGTGGTCACCTCGCCGGTGAGCTTGTCGACGACGGTGGTGGGCAGGTCGCCGGGCATCGTGTTCGCCTCGCCGGGCATCGTGCTCGCCTCGACGGGCACGGTGGAGGTGATGACGTAGCCGAGGTCGAACTCGTCGATGTTGGGGTGGCAGTCGTGTCCCAGGCGTTGTGACTCGCGGCGGGCCCACACGGCGGCGAGTTGCTCGGCCTGCTGGCGATCGATCACGGCTTGAAAGTACCGGACCCCACGGATTCGTGGCGCCCGGTATGGTTCGCCCTACCGACGGTAACCGGGGGAGGGTGGCGTTGGCCGAGAGTGTGGACCGGGACGCCAATCGCGCGCTGCGGGCGCGGTTCGACGAGGTGTACGGGGACTACCAGCGACTGAGGTCCGGTCTGGACGAGCTGCAGGGCCGGCTCGCCGAACTACGGGTGACCGAGCGCTCCGAGGACGGTCAGGTGACTGCCACCGCCGGTGCCCGTGGCGAGCTGATCTCGGTCGAGCTGCACCCCTCCGTCTTCCACGACCGGGACGCGAAGGCGTTGAGCCGGAAGATCACCGCGACCGTCCACCTGGCCGGCGCTGCGGCGGTCGCCGCCACCCAGGAACTCGTGGCTGGCTACCTGCCCGCCGGCTCCGGGGCGACGGACTTCCTGCGTACGGGTGACTTCGGTTCGTTGCTGGGCCGGGCCGACGCCGTGCTGCGCCGGGGCGAGTGATGGACGGTCAGCTCTGGCTCGACCCGCAGCGCGCCCGACGCGGGGGCGTCGACCTCTCGCTCTCCGGCGAGGCCATCACGGCACGCCGCCGCCAGATGGGCGGCGCCATCGCGGCGGCGAGCGACCGGTCGCCGTGGGGCAAGGACGACATCGGGGCCGCGTTCGAGCAGAAGTACCGCGGCTTCGAGGAGCTGGTCCTGCGCGCGTGGGACGGCGTGGGCCGGCACCTGGAGGGCCTCGGCGCCGATGTGGTCCGGTCGGTGGACGCCAACCTGCGGACGGATGCGGCGAGTGCAGGGCGGCTCGGCCGCGTCGGCGACCGGCACCAGCAGCGCTGATCCGCTGAGGAGACCCGGATGAGTGTGTTGCCGAGCCCCATCCCGCACCCGCTGGACTACTCGCCCTGGCAGTTGCCCGGCTGGGTCTACGAGGCCCTCGACTGGGTGATCGGTGTCGAGTGGCCGGAGGGCAACGAGCGGGCAGTCTGGGAGTTGGCGGACCAGTGGTACGGGGTGGCCGCGGCGCTGGTCGGGCCGCGTGCCGACGCCGTTGCCGCCGCTGGTGAGGTGCGAGGCGGGTACGGCGGCGTCGGGGCGGTCGCGGCGGCCTTCGACGCCGCCTGGCGTCGGGTGGCGGAGGGCGACGAGGCACCGCTGCCGGTGCTGCTGGCTGTCAGCACGGAGCTGGGTCGGCTGGTGGAGGAGTGCGGCTGCGACATCGAGGGCGCGAAGCTCGAGGTGTGGATCGAGCTGGGCATCCTGGTCGTCGAGTTGCTGTCGTTGGCCGTGGCGACGGTGCTCACCGCCGGTGCGGCCTCGCCCGCGGCGGGGGCGGCGATCGCGGCCACCAGGCTGATCGTGCAGCAGATCTTCAAGCGGTTGATGGCGCAGTTGGCGCGTAAGTCGCTCAAGCAGGGGCTCAAGGAGGCCGGCGAGCGGGCGGCGAAGGAGGTCACCAAGGGCGGCGTGCGGGGGTTCAGCCGCCGAGCTGCGCTGAGCGGCGTGTCGGAGGCGGCCGAGGAGGGCGGCATCAACCTCGCCACGCAGGCGTACCAGAACTCGACGGGCCGCCGGCACGGGCTGGACGTGACGGAGTTGGGCACCACGGCGCTCGGCGGTATGGCCGGCGGGGCGGTGGCGCCGCTGGCGGGTCTGGGGCGGCACGCCACCGGCCGGGGTGCCCGGGTCGGGGAGCACTTCGGCCGCGAGATGGCCGGCGAGGTGATGGCCGATCAGGCCGCGAGCCTCGCCACGGGCCAGGGGCTGACCTCCGTGGAGGACGCGGCCCGCGCGGCCGCGTCCGGTGTCCGTGGTTCCGCCACCGCGCAGGCCGACGCGGCGCTGCAGGCACGGCTCAGCGGCCAGATGAGCGCCCTGGCCGGGATGTCGCTGACGTCGACGGGAACCGGTGGGCCCTCGACGCCTCCCGAAGTGCCGGCAGCGGACGGGCCATCCGTCGCCACGCCCAGCGCGGGGGTGGGGCAGCCCGTTGCCGTGCCCGGCGCGGGAGCGGGTCCTCCGGCCCAGGGAGCGGGGGCATCGGTCAGCGCGCCAGATGAGGGCCAGCGAGGTGTGACCGCTGCGGAGACGGCACCGTCGGCCCGGCCGTCGACGGAGGCCCGGACGGAGCCGACCGGTCCCGCGACGACCACCGCCGCCGCCCAAGCGGGTGACACGACCGCGCCTGTGACCGCTGCCGGAACCGAACGGGTCGGCGCGACCGTCGCGGCCACGTTGCCCGCGCTGCCAGAGTCCGCACCCAGCCCGACTCTCTCCTCTGTCGCGACAGCAGCGCCCGTCCACGGCGCCGCCGGGGGCGTCCCGGTCGGCGTGGAGGGCCAGACGACCATTTCCGGAAACGCCGCGAGCAGCGCCGGCTCCGTCAACGTCGCGAGTGCTGGCCCGTCGAATGGGCCGACAGCGGCGCCGGTGAGCGGGCCCAGCACCGGCCTGGGCACCGCGACGGTCGGGCCGCCCCCCGCCTCGTTCCCTGAGCCGAGAACGGTTGCCTCCGTCCCCGGTGCGGGCCAGGTTCCGTCGGTCGCCAGTCCCGAGCCCGCCGTCGCACGAGGAGCCACCGGAACGGTGCCGGCACAGCCGCAGCCGGCACCACCGACGATGCTGCCTCCGCCCGATGCGCCGGCAGCCGAGCCGAATCCGCACGTCCGCAGCGACACGCCGGCAGCGGCCGGTCAGCATGATTCGGCCGGCCCCCGGGTCAGGAGCCCCGAGTGGTACGCGGCCAAGTGGGCCCTCGACCGGGACGCGTTCGAGAGACGTCGCTACCGCGGCTACTACGAGTCGCAGCGGGCGTGGTTCGAGGACAAGCGCCGTTATGACGAAGCTGTGCGACTCAGGGCCCGCGCGGACGAGCACCACCAGAGGGCGCGGGACTTCGCCGCCCACGCCTTCCATCTGCACCAGACGGGCCAGGCGCGCCAGGCTGACGGGTGGGAGCGGGCAGCGAACGACGAGATGCGGGCGTACGGGGAGTACCTGGACTACGCGGAAGCCGTACTGGCCGGCGGCGTCGTGCCGTCCGTCGTCGGCGTCGTCGATCCTGCGGACTTCCGCCGAATCAACGACGACGTCGGTGACCTGGCATACGGTGCCGTGGAGACCGTCGACCGTTCGGCGCTGACGGGTGACGACCATCCGCCGCCGATCGACCGGTCCCGGAACTACGGCCGGCCCGGCGGTCTGCGTCCGCCGCTGGCCCTGCACCAGAGCGACATCGAACGGCAGGTGCCCCGAGAACCCGACGGGAGCGTGCGGCGCAACGCCGACCCGCGAGTGGGTGGCTGGTTCGGGTTGGTCAACGACGGCGGACCGCAGGCCGACCCGACGCGCGGCATCAACTGCATCGACTGCACCCTGTCGATGTTCGACACCTGGATGCACGGTCGCCCCCGGGTGGCCGCCCCCCGCACCTTCGACGCCTACCTGGCCGGCGACATCACGTGCCCCATCAACGGCGAACGCGACGGCATCGGGCGGGTGGAGGACATCACCGGAGGCCGCTTCCAGCGCCTCTGCCAGCCGACCGAGGACATCCAGGGCGTTGAGCGGCAGCGGGCCATCGACACGGGATACCGCAACCTGCACGACCAGCTCCGCCTCGGCGGCCACGGCAGCTTCGCCTTCGTCATCAACAACTGGGAACAGGGCGGTTCCCACATCTGGGTCGCCCTCAACCAGAACGGCACCATCCTCTACCTCGACCCGCAGACCGGCGCCGTGTCGACGACACCCCTGTACCGGCACCACGGCGTCGCGCATCCGCACAACGCCGTCGACACCGAGGTCCTGGTGATCGGCTCGGACGGCAGACCGATGCCGCTGGGCGGGCTACGGCGGGGGCGGTTCAGCCAGCGACCGGACCTGCCGCAGTACCCACCCGTCGACACCGACCAGGGCTACGGCGAACCGTTCCTCAACCGCATGCACCTGCTGGACGGGCCGGGCTCGGCTCCGTCCGACGGGTCGATGCCACCAGGGCACCCACGACGGTCCGACGAGGCGGGACCGGCTCCCGAACGCAGCGACACATCGCCCGAGGACCTGCGGGCGGCGCGGGAACGCGCGCAGGCGGAACGGGCGGGGAACCCGGTTGCCGTCGGCGCGATCCTGGCCGCAGAGCCCGACCTGGAACGGGTCTTCGCCGCCGGCGTGACCCCGGCCGAGGTGGCAGCCGGCGTAGACCCCCCGACACTCCGGCGACTCGTACCGCAACTTGACGACGCGGGCGCCGAAGACGTGGCACGGCTGTTCGCGGATCCACGCGTGCAGCGGATGCTGGACGAGAGCTGGAAGGAACCACCCCGCGGTGAGCCAATGCTCGCCGAAACCCTGGTTCGTCAACTTGCCCAGAGGCCCGACCTGGCGCGGATGATGCTCGCAACGCCGGAGCTGGCGAACTCCCTAACAGCACGTCCCGTGACGCTGCATCACCTCGCTAGCCAGCAACAGGCGATCGATGTCCTCGCCTCTGTGCTTCAGGAAATCGCTGAGCGCGGGGCAGAGGCGGTCGCAACCATTGAGGTGCCTATTCCGGATCCTACGCCTCTGAGCGGCGAACAGAGGCTTACCTCGGCCCACTTCATGAGGAGTGGTGAGAGGGCTACACAGCCTGGCTTTGATTTCGGTCGGAGCGAGGATGTGGCCTACCGAAAACAATACATTGATCAATTGTATGTGGAGGCGGCTCGGGCTCAAGTTGAAGTCCTTGCATTGGCTGAGCGGCTCGCTTCTCAGGCCCATTTCCCGGCGACTTCGGCCGGGCGGCCGGGCCCAAAGGATAGGCGGCGGGTGGAGGATAAGGTTGATAAGTATGAGGGAGACGCATCTCTGTTGACTGACCTTGCTGCTGCGAAGGTCACCTTCGGTCGAATCTCAGAGCTGTACGATGCGCTCGCTTCGATTCGAGTCGACAATGCACTGGACGTCGTTGAGTTCGACGACCGCTTCATCAGTCCTCAGATGAGCGGCTACCGGGATGTGCAGTTGATGATCCGCGCCTCAAATGGGCATGTTGCCGAATTTCGTCTCCACCTGCGGGCTCTCGATGAGGTAGCTGAGTGGGAACATGCTCTGTATGAGGTGCGACGCGACCTGAAGGCCGTTGCAAAAGAGCAGGGCCGTAACATGTCTCACATGGAGCAAGCGATCTTCAATGGCGTCCTCTTGCAGGAGCAAATCCATTTCTGGAATGCCCTACAGACTACTTTGGATGATGGACTGAGTGATGTCTGAATTGCCAGGCTTGGTGTTGCCGGCGTATTTTAGCTACTTCAAATCTCCAGTGAAAATGGTCCGGACTCCCGACGGGGGGATCGCCGCTTGGAGGCTGTCCAGGAAGACTGGCGGGTGGAGACGTGCCGACGATCTGATTGGGGAGATTCTGGGTGCCGTCGGCGGGGAGATCAGCTCGCTGACCGTGGACTCCTTCATCCAGTGGACAGAGCATGATCGTGGTCGCTATCTGCGGGGCGAGGGGCCGGTCTTCGCGTTGTACGAGACAGTCAGGGCGATCGTAGAGAGTGCCCAGGCCGAAGGGCGACGTCTGACGACGACGGAACTGGCGTTGGTTCGGGGGGTCAGGCGAAAGACGTTCGCCATGTTCGAGGAGCAACTTCAGCAAGCGGGTGACCCCGCGGCTGATCCTTCCCTGGGGACTGAGGGAAGCAACCCTTCCTGAGTTTGCAGCCGCGCCGGGCGAACCTATGGCGGCTCCGGTTGGGCGCGGTGGCATGGCTGCGGAGAAGTCAGCCAATCCAGGCCCCATCGAGGCGTTCCCCTCGGCGACACCCACACCCGGCGATTCGGCTGGTCGAACAAGTCCCTGCACCCCGACGACGGCCCTCCGCTCCGACGGCAACTTTTCCCGGAGGAGCAGTAGGCGCCTGCCGTCCTGGAGGGTCGTGGAATCGGGGCGGCTTGCCGGGCCGGAATACCATGGCGAAATGGCTGAAACAGACAATGGGCGGAAGTCGTCCGGCCCTGGCGGGTGGCGTTCCAACACCTGGGCCTGGCCGGTCGGCCTCCTGCTCGGTCTGGTCATCGGCCTGGCCGCACTGGACGGGGCCGCCGGTATGGGCGTCGGCATCGCGATGGGGGTGGCCTTCGCCGTCGCCCTGGGAGCCGGCAGCACCCAGGACGACGACAGCGAAGACGACGACAGCGAAGACGACGACAGCGAAGACGACGACAGCGAAGACGACGACAGCGAAGACGAGGACAGCGCCGACAGCGAGGACGACGACAGAAAGGAGGCCGTCAGCGGTCCCGGCAGCGAGGACGGCGACGGGCGGAACGCTCACAGGCAGGGCGCCGAGCGGCAGCGAGTCAGCCCGGAGGGTTCCGGGACGCCGGGTACCGACGGGCAGGGCGCCGACAGGTCGCGTACCGACGGGCCGTCGTGACGTCGGGCGAACCCGGAGCCGCGCGGGTGGAGACGACCGGGGCGTCGGATCCCCGGATCGACAGGCCGGGCAGTGTGGCGGAGGCGCTTGCCGTACAGGAGCGGTTGCGGCCACTGGTGGACCTGGCCGGGCCCGGTCCGGCCGAGCCCGCGACGGTGGCCGGGCTGGACGTGGCGTACGCCGAGAGTGGTGACCGGCTGGCGGCGGCCGTGACCGTGCTGGACGCCCGGACCCTCGCGGTGGTCGACTCGGCGGTGAGCGTGGGCCGGCCCGCGTTCGGGTACGTCCCGGGGCTCTTCGCCTTCCGCGAGCTGCCCGCGCTGCTCGACGCGCTCGACCGGCTGACCGTGCTTCCCGAGCTGCTGGTCTGTGACGGGCACGGGTTGGCCCACCCGCGCCGGTTCGGGCTCGCCTGCCACCTGGGCGTGGTGACCGGCCTGCCCGCCATCGGGGTGGGCAAGACGCCCCTGCTGGGGGAGTGGACGCCGCCGGCCGGGCGCCGTGGCGCGTGGACGCCGTTGCGCGACGGGGGCGAGACCGTGGGTCGGGTGCTGCGTACGCGGGACGGCGTGAAGCCGGTCTTCGTCAGCGTCGGCCACCGGATGAGCCTCGACGACGCGACCGCGCGGGTGCTGGCGTTGACGCCGCGCTACCGGCTGCCGGAGACCACCCGTACCGCCGACCGGCTCTGCCGCGACGCCCTGGCCGCCGCCGAGACGACCGTCCGTACCACCTGAGGCCCGACCGCCCGCGCCGTCTGAAGCGACCACCCGCGCCACCTGAGGCCGCCGCCGGAGCGACCGCCCGCGAGCCGCCTCGGGCCGCCGCCGGGTTCGGTAGGCCCGGACCGACGGACGCGTGACCGTTCCGCCGCCGGCCAGGGTGCGCGGACCGGGTCGCGGGGTAATACGGCGCACATCCGGAGCGCTCAATGATCGGGCCCCGACGGGGCCCGGTAGTAGCCTGACCGGCGGACCCCCGTCGGGGGAGGAACGGCGAGGTGATCATGGCGGTACGTCGGCACGCGGCGCGGCTTGCGACGGTCTGCGCGTTGCTGGGCGGCCTGGTGGCGCTCGGCGCGACGCCGGCGCTCGCCGCAGGCGACTCGGTCCGGGTGCGTTCGGCCGGCAGCTTCACCGCCGGCGGTTCCGCCGGGAGCGTCTCGATCGAGGTGCGCAAGCGCAGCGACGGCTGCGTGCTGCTGCGTACCGCACTGGGGTTGCGCCTGGCCGGCCTGCGCGCCGACCAGGTCAGCGCGCAGGTCAACGTGGGCGGACGCTGGTTCCCGGTGCCGCTCTCCGGTGCTCGTGGCAGCGCGGCCACGTCGGCCACCTCGCCCCTGAAGCCGAGGCTCTGCAAGGGCAAGAGCATCACGGTGCGCTACCGGGTGGCGTTCGCCGCGGAGGTGCCGGGCGGCCGGCTGGCCGTCAGCGGCGCGGCCAGCGACGCGCTCGGGCGGGCCCTGGGCCGGGGCGCGGTGGCGTCCCGGGTGGTCGGCGCCCGGGCCACGCCCTCGCCGACGCCGAAGCCGTCGAAGAAGCCGTCGCCCACCCCGAGCGCGGTCGCCACCGAGGTGCGGGCCGGCGCGGCGGACCCGAGCCTGGCCGCCGGTCAGGGCGCGGGCGCCGTCAGCAACGCTGCCGAGGAGGAGTCCTCCGGCGGCTCGGTGGTCATGTTCTTCGGCATCGCCATGGTCGCCGTCGGGATCCTGCTCATCGTCCTGCTGTTCCGCCGCTCGCGGGCGGACAAGGAGCCGGCCGACCCGGGCCACGTCCCGCTGCCCCGCAACCCCGGTGGCACCAC
>NZ_WAAS01000197.1:0-12337 GCF_008806585.1 Micromonospora sp. AMSO12t | reverse complement strand
GCCGCGCGCAGCGGCGGGCACACCCCACCGGGCACCCCCACCCAGCACCTGATCGTGGCCGCCTACGCCCGGGCCCTCGCCGGGAACGGCGGACCGATCGGCATCCACGACCGCTTCTTCGACATCGGCGGCGACAGCATCCGCGCCATCCGGGTCGTCGGGAACCTCCGCGACCAGGGACTCGACCTCACCGTCACGGACCTCTTCCGGTACCGGACGGTCGCCGAGCTCGCCGCGGCCGTCGACGCCCGGGAGGGCGGGCTGCCGGCCGAGGCCACCCGCCTGGTGGACCGGTTCGCGCTCATCGGCGAGGAGGACCGGGCCCGACTGCCCGAGGGCGTCGTCGACGCGTACCCGCTGTCGATGGCGCAGGCCGGCATGGCGTACGAGATGCTCGCCGACCCGACCGGCGAGCTGTACCTGAACAGCCTCTGCTACCCGGTCGAGGGCGACGCGCTCTCGCTGCCCGCCCTGCGCGCCGCCGCCCAACTGCTCGCCGCCCGGCACGAGATCCTGCGGGCCTCGATCGACCTGACCTCCTACCGCGAACCGCTCCAGCTGATCCACCCGAGCGCGGAGATCCGGGTCGGCCACACCGACCTGCGGGACCTGCCGGCCGCCGAGGTGGAGGGCACGGTGGCCCGGCTGGTCGCCGAGGAGCGCCGGGACCGGTTCGACCTGGGCACGCCGTCGCTGCTGCGGCTGCACGCCTACCAGCTGGCCGACGACCGGTGGCGGCTGCTGGTCAGCTACAGCCACGCCATCCTGGACGGCTGGAGCCAGAACTCGCTGGTCCCGGAGCTGCTGGCGTACCACCGGCGGATCCGCGACGGGCAGGACCCGCGGCCCGCCCCGATGCCGGCCGTCCGGTTCGCCGACGCGGTGGCGCTGGAGCGCCGCGCGGTGGCCGCCGGGGTGGACCGCGAGTTCTGGGCGTCGCGGGTACGCACCCACGAGCGGCTGAGCGTCCCGGCGGCGTGGGCGGGTGCGGGTGCCCGGTACCGGGCGGTGCGGCTGCCCTTCGCCGACCTGATGCCGGGGCTGCGGGAGCTGGCCCGCACGGCTGACGTACCCCTGAAGAGCCTGTTGTTCACCGCGCACCTGGCCGTGCTGGGCGTCGTGACCGGGCAGCGGCGCTTCCACAGCGGGCTGGTCTGCAACGGGCGGCCCGAGCTGACCGACGGCGACCAGGTGCGGGGCATGTTCCTCAACACCGTGCCGTTCACGGTGGAGCTGACCGCGTCGACCTGGGCCGAGCAGGCCCGCCGGGTCTTCGCCGGGGAGGTCGCGCTCTGGCCGCACCGGCACTACCCGCTGCCGGCGATGCAACGCGAGTGGGGCGAGCAGAAGCCGCTGGTGGACGTCTTCTTCAACTACACCGACATGCACGTGCTCGACCTCGACGGCATCGACCGGTCGGCGATCACCGACACCACCCCGAACGAGTTCGGCCTCTCGGTGTCCAGCGAGCCCGGTCAGCTGATCATCGAGGCCGGCACCGACCGGATCTCCGACGGCCACCTGGACCTACTCACCCGGACCTACCGCCGGGTGCTGGAGGCGATGGTCGCCGACCCGGCGGGCGATCCGCGCCGGTGCGGGCTGCCGGAGCCCGACCGGCGCGCCCTGCTCGGCCTCGGCGCCGGCGGACCACGACCGGTCCCGGACGGGACGCTGCCCGAGTGGGTCGCCCGGCAGGCGGCGGCCACCCCGGACGCGGACGCGGTGGTCTTCGGCGCCGACGTGCTCAGCTACGCCGAGCTGGACCGCCGGACCAACCGCCTCGCCCACCACCTGCGGGAGCTGGGCGTCGGGCCGGGGACGCTGGTCGGGGTGCACCTGAACCGCAGCGCGGACCTGGTGGTGGCGTTCCTCGCGGTGCTGGCCGCCGGTGGCGCGTACCTGCCGCTGGACCCGGACTACCCGGCGCAGCGGACCGCCTTCATGCTGGCCGACGCCGGCGCGCAGGTGATGGTGACCGAGACCGCGCTGGCCGGGCGGCTGGACACCGCCGGAATCCGGACGGTGCTGCTGGACGCGGAGCGGGCGGCCATCGCCGCCCGTCCCGAGCGCCGGCTGCCCGGCCGGCCGGCCGCCGACGACCTGGCGTACGTCATCTACACCTCCGGTTCGACCGGCACCCCGAAGGGGGTGATGATCAGCCACCGGGGGCTGGGCAACTTCCTCGCCGCGATGCGGCACCGGCCGGGGCTGCCGGCGGGGGCCACCGTGGTCGGCCTGACCACCGTGTCGTTCGACCCCTCGGTGCTGGAGCTGTACCTGCCGCTGCTGGTCGGCGGCCGGGTGGTGATCGCCGACGCGGAGCAGACCCGGGACCCGCAGCGGATGGCCGAGCTGATCGACAGCGCCGAGCCGGCGGTGCTCCAGGCCACCCCGGTGACGTACCGGATGCTGCTGGACTCCGGCTGGTCCGCACCGCCGGGTGCGACCGTGCTCTGCGGCGGCGAGAAGCTGCCGACCGGGCTGGCGGTCCGGCTCGCCTCGACCGGGGCCACCGTGTGGGACATCTACGGGCCGACCGAGACCACGGTCTGGTCGACCACGACCCGGCTGGCCCCCGACGGCCGACCCGTCGACTTCGGCATGGCCCCGAACGCCGGGCTCCACATCCTGGACGAGCGGCTGGAGCCGGTACCGGTCGGCGTCCCCGGTGAGATCCACATCGGCGGGGACGGGGTGGCCTGGGGCTACCGGGGCCGGCCCGCCCTCACGGCGGAGAAGTTCGTTCCCGACCCGCACTCCACGGCGCCGGGCGCGCGCATGTACCGCACCGGCGACCTGGCCCGCTGGCACGCCGACGGGCACCTGGAGATCCTCGGCCGCGTCGACCATCAGGTGAAGATCCGGGGACACCGGATCGAACCGGCCGAGGTCGAGGCGGCGCTGCTGGCCCACGAGCACGTCCGGGCCGCCGTGGTGCACCCGCAGCGGTACGGCGGGGAGCAGGAGCTGGTCGCGTACCTGGTCGGCGGGGGGCGGCACCCGGTACCGACCGGCGAGCAGCTGCGCGAGTTCCTGCTCCGTACGCTGCCGGACTATCTGTGCCCGGCCGCCTACGTGGCGCTGGACGCCTTCCCGCTCACCCCGACCGGCAAGGTCGACCGCAACGCCCTGCCGGTGCCGCGACCCGGTGCCGGCGGGCGGAGGGAACCCGTGCGGGTCGCGCCGCGTACCGCCGACGAGCGGACGGTCGCGCAGGTGTGGGGCGAGGTGCTCGGCACCGGCGAGGTCGGGGTGCACGAGAACTTCTTCCAGGTCGGCGGGCATTCGCTGCTGGCCACCCGGGTCGCGGTCCGGCTGCGGGACCTGCTCCGCGTCGACGTGCCGGTCCGGGCCCTGTTCGACCACCCGACCGTCGCCCGGCTGGTCGGGGCGCTGCCCGGCTATCCGAAGCTGGGCGACCGGCCGGCGGTGCCCAGGCTGACCGCCCGGAGCCGGCTGGCCGACGTGGCCGCCCGCCGGGGTGCCCGGTGACCGCGCGCGGGGGCACCGCTGGTCGCCGCCGGATCGGTGGCGACCGGTGAGCCGGGTCGACGCTCCGGTCGTCGGGGAGCGGATCCCGCCGCTGCACCGCAACCGGGACTTCCTGCTGCTGTGGAGCGGGTCGGCGGTCTCCATGCTCGGCTCGACCGCGTCGCTGGTGGCGTACCCGCTGCTGGTGCTGGCGCTGACCGGCTCGCCGGGGGCCGCCGGGCTGGCCGGTTTCGTGGCGCTGCTGCCGACGCTGCTGTTCCAGCTGCCGGCCGGGGCGCTGGTGGACCGGTGGGACCGCAGGCGGGTGATGATCTGGTGCGACGTGCTGCGGGCCCTGGGGGTGGGCAGCATCGTGGCGGCGATCGCCGTCGACGAGCTGCACCTGTGGCACGTGCTGGCCGTCGGTTTCGTCGAGGGGACGCTGTCGGTCGGGTACGAGCTGGCGGCCGGCGCGGCGATCCCGAACGTGGTGCACCCGAGCCAGGTGACCACGGCGCTGTCGCGCAACGAGGCCCGGGAGCGGGCCGCGGTGATGGCCGGCACCCCGCTCGGCGGGGCGCTGTTCGGGCTGGGGCGGATCTGGCCGTTCGTACTGGACACCGTCTCCTACCTGGTCTCCCTGCTGACGCTGCTGTTCATCCGCCGCGACTTCCAGGCCGCGCCGGCCGACGCTACCGCCCCCGACACCCGTCCCGGGAAGCTGGCCGCCGAACTCACGCACGGGCTGCGGTGGTTGTGGGGGCAGCCGTTCCTGCGCACGGCCACCCTGCTGGTCGCCGGCAGCAACCTGCTGTTCCGCGTCCTGTTTCTGATCATCATCGTGGCGTTCGAGGCCGCCGGTGCGGCCCCGGCCGCCATCGGCCTGCTGCTCGGTGTGGCCGGCACCAGCGGGGTGCTCGGCTCACTGGTGGCGACGTGGTGCGCCGGGCGGTTCCCGATGCGCGCGATCGTCATCGCCGCGAACTGGGTGTGGGCGCTGATGACCTGCGTCATCGCCCTCACCGACGACCGCTACCTGATCGGCGCCGCGTACGCCCTGATGTGGTTCGTGGGGCCGATCTGGAACGTGGCGGTCGCCGGGTACCAGATGGCCATCACCCCCGACCGCATCCAGGGCCGGGTGCTCAGCGCGGTCAGCCTGCTGGCCAACGGCGCGGTCGCGCTCGGTTCCCTGGTCGGCGGCTTCCTGCTGGAGTCGCTCGGGCCGGCACCCGCCGCGTGGTCGATGGCCGTCTGGATGGTCCTGCTCGCCGCCCTGGCGACGCTCAGCCGCTCGATACGTCGAGCGGGCTTTCTGCCGATCGAGCCCTCAAGGAGGAGCTGAAGGTGTTGCGCACCATACTCAAGTCGAAGATCCACCGCGCGGTGGTCACCCAGGCCGACCTGCACTACGTCGGCTCGCTGACCATCGACGAGGATCTGATGGACGCCGCCGACCTGCTCGCCGGCGAGCAGGTGCACGTGGTGGACATCAACAACGGCGCCCGCCTGGAGACGTACGTCATCGCCGGCAGGCGCGGCAGCGGGGTCATCGGGATCAACGGGGCCGCCGCCCGGCTGATCCACCCCGGCGACCTGGTCATCATCATCAGCTACGCGGCGATGGCCGACCCGGACGCCAAGGGGTACTCGCCCCGGGTGGTGATGGTGGACGAGGCCAACCGGATGCTCGGCACCACCGACGACCCGGCCGAGGCGATCCCCGGCACCGCGACCGTTCCCGGTAACACCCTGCGGGCCGCTACGGATCCCCGTAGCGGGAGTGAACATGCGGGCCGATGAGACCGACGTCGGCGGGGTGCTGACCACGATCGGCGGCTCCCCACTGGTCCGGCTCGACAAGCTCATGCCGGACGCCGCGTTCACCCTGTGGGCGAAGCTGGAGGCGCACAACCCGGGCGGCAGCATCAAGGACCGCTCGGCCTTGGGCATGCTCATCGACCGGCTGCGGACCGGGCAGCTGCAACCCGGCCGGTCGGTGGTGGTCGAGTCCAGTTCGGGCAATCTCGGCATCGGGCTGGCCCAGGTGTGCCGCTACTTCGGCATCCGGTTCATCTGCGTGGTGGACCCCCGCACGAACGCGCAGAACATCGCGGTCATGCGCGCGTTCGACGCCGAGGTGGAGGTGGTGACCCGCACCGACCCGGCCACGGGCGAGTACCTGCCGCAGCGCATCCGCCGGGTCCAGGAGCTGGTCGCGACCATCCCGAACGCCTGGTGGCCGGACCAGTACGGCAACCCGTTGAACCCCCGCGCCCACGAGACCACCATGCGGGAGATCGTCGAGGGGGTGCCCGCCCCGCTGGACTTCCTGTTCTGCGCGACCAGTTCCTGCGGCACACTGCGCGGCTGCGCCGACTACGCGCGCCGGCACGAGCTGGCGCTGACCATCGTCGCGGTGGACGCCGCGGGCAGCGCGATCTTCGGTGACCACCCCCCACGCAAGCGGCTCATCCCCGGCCACGGCGCGGGGGTCCGACCGAAGCTCTACCGGGACGGGCTGGCCGACAAGGTGATGCACGTCGACGACCTGGACTGTGTGGTCGGCTGCCGCCGGCTGGCCCGCCGGGAGGCCATCCTCGCCGGTGGCTCGTCCGGGGCGGTGGTGGCCGCCCTGGAGCAGTTGCGCGACCTGATCCCGGCCGGCGCGACCTGCGCGCTGATCTTTCCCGACCGGGGTGAGCGCTACCTGAACACGATCTACGACGACGACTGGGTGACCGGGCACTTCGGCGACGTCACCCACCTGTGGAGGGACCAAACCATGGACGTGCCGTCATGCTGATCGTGTCCGCCGGCGAGGTCCGGCAGATCCTGGCCGACCGGGAGGACGCCGTCCTGGACGCGGTCCGCCGCGCCTACGTCCTGCACGCGCGGGGGCGTACGGTGCTGCCGCACTCGGTGTTCCTGCGGTTCCCGGAGGACGCCCGCAACCGGATCATCGGGCTGCCCGCGTACCTGGGCGATGATTCCCCGGTCGCCGGCATGAAGTGGATCTCGTCGTTCCCCGGCAACGTCGACCGGGGGCTGGCCCGCGCCTCCGCCGCGATCGTCGTGAACTCGATGACCGACGGCCACCCGGTCGCGCTGATCGAGGGCTCCACGATCTCCGCCCGGCGGACGGCCGCCAGCGCCGCCCTGGCCGCCGGCGCCCTCGCCCCGCCCGCCGGCGGCGTCTCCCTGATCGGCTGCGGCGTGATCAACTTCGAGGTGCTGCGGTTCCTCCGCGCGGCGCTGCCCGGCCTGACGGAGGTGACCGTCTTCGACCTGGACGCCGGGCGGGCCGCCGCGTTCGCCCGGCGCTGCGCGCGGTGGGACCTGAAGGTGCGCGTCGCGGGCGGCGTCGAGGAGGCGCTCGGCGCCCACCCGCTGGTCTGCCTGGCCACGACGGCGGGCGTTCCGCACCTGGGGCTGGCGCACTGCCGGCCCGGGACACTCGTGCTGCACCTGTCGCTGCGGGACATCTTCCCGGCGGACGTCCGCCGCGCGGTCAACGTCGTCGACGACGCCGACCACGTCTGCCGGGCGGCCACCTCGCTGCACCTGGCGGAGCAGGAGACCGGCAACCGCGACTTCATCGCCGCCGGCATCGGCGAGATCCTGGACGGGGCGGGCTGGCGGCACGACCCGGAACGGGTCACCGTCTACTCGCCGTTCGGCCTGGGCGTGCTCGACCTCGCCGTGGCCGAGGTGGTGCGGCGGGCCGCGGAACGCGACGGCGTCGGCACCCGCCTGCCCGACTTCCTGACCATCGCGCCGGAGGCCCCGGATGCCGACTGAGCCGGGCGTCGCACCGTGGAACGACACGGCCAGGAGCTACCCGGGGCAGCCGGCCCTGCACGAGCTGGTGCACGGGCAGGCGGCGCACACCCCGGCCGCCGTCGCGGTGGTCACCGAACGGGAGCAGCTCAGCTACGCCGAACTGGTGCGGCGGGCCGACCAGCTCGCCGACCTGCTGGTCTCGCGGGGCGTCGGCCCCGAGTCCCGGGTCGGGGTGTGCCTGCACCGGGGCGGCGACCTGGTGGTGGCCCTGCTCGGCGTCCTCACCGCCGGAGCCGCCTACGTGCCTCTGGACCCGGAGCACCCGGCCCGGCGGATCGCCCTGCTGGTGGCCGACGCCGGGCTGGACACCGTGGTGACCGACCCGGGCCTGCCGGCCCTCGCCGAGGCGGGCCGGAGCATCGCCACCGTGCCGGTGGGCGGGGGTACCCCCGGCCGGCCGGCCCGGGCGCCGCGGGTCACCGTCGACGCGGAGCATCCGGCGTACGTCATCTACACCTCCGGGTCCACCGGCCGGCCCAAGGGCGTGGTGATCCCGCACCGGGCCATCGTCAACCGGGTCCGCTGGGGGCTGGACGCGCATCCGCTGGGCCCCGACGACCGGGTGCTCCAGAAGACCCCGTACGGCTTCGACGTCTCGGTGCCGGAGATCTTCGGCACCCTGGCCGCCGGCGCACGGCTGGTGATGGCCCGCCCCGGCGGACACCGCGACCCGGCCTACCTGATCGACACGATCCGCCGGTACGGGATCACCGCGGTCCACTTCGTACCGTCGATGCTGCGGGCGTTCCTCGCCGAGGTCCGCGACACCGGCGCCCGTTTGCCCACCCTGCGCCGGATCGTGTGCAGCGGCGAGGAACTCACCGGTGACCTGGTCACCGAGGCCGACGAGCTGATCGGCTGCGAGCTGCTCAACCTCTACGGCCCGACCGAGGCGGCGGTGGAGGTGACCGGTTCGTGCTGCCGGGCGGGTGAGCCGGTCAGCATCGGCCACGCGGTGGCGAACACCCGCACCCACATCCTGGACGAGCGCGGCGATGCGGCGGAGGTCGGCGAGCTCTGCCTGGCCGGGGTCCAGCTCGCCCGGGGCTACCTGGGCCGGCCCGGGCTGACCGCCGAGAGGTTCGTCCCCGACCCGTTCGGCCCGCCCGGCACCCGGCTGTACCGCACCGGGGACCTGGCCCGGCGGCTGCCCGACGGGGCGGTGGACTACCTGGGCCGGATCGACCACCAGGTCAAGATCCGGGGCCACCGGGTCGAGCTGGGTGAGATCGACGCGGCGCTGCGTACCGTGCCGGGGGTACGGGCCGCCGCCACCGCCGTGCACGCCGGCCAGCTCGTCGGGTACGTGGTGGCCGGCGCCGTCCCCGGCGTCCGGGTGTTCCGGGCCCACCTCGCCGAGCGGCTGCCCGGGCACATGGTGCCGTCGGCGTTTGTGGCCGTGCCGGCGTTGCCGGTCGGGCCGAGCGGCAAACTGGACCGGGCGGCCCTGCCCGCGCCCGACGGGCACCGGCTCGCCGACGGCGAGCGGGTCGACCCGCGTACCGACGACGAGCGCCGGCTCGCCGGCATCTGGGCCGAGGTGCTCGGCGCCGGGCCGGTCGGGGTGCACGACACCTTCGTGGAGCTGGGCGGCGACTCGCTGGCGGCCACCCGGGTCTGCTCCCGCCTGCGCCACCTGTGGGGCCGGTCGCTCTCCCCCGCCGACGTGCTCACCGCCACCGTGGCCGACCTCGTCGGGGCCGGCCGGGCGGCGGCCAGCACCGGTGCCGCAACCGGCGCGACCGTGCCGCCGGGCGCACCGGACGTCGACGCCGACCGGCCGGCCACCGGGGCCCTCAGCGCCGCCCAGCACCGGATCTGGTTCGCCGACCAGCTCGATCCGGGATCGACCACCTACACGATCACCGAGTCCTACCGGCTGCGCGGACCGGTCGACGTCGACGCGCTGCGCGCCGCCCTGGCGGACACGGTGCGCCGGCATCCGGCCCTGCGGACCACCTTCCCGTCCCGGCGCGGCGTGCCGTACGCGGAGATCGGGCCGGACGCCCGGGTGCCGGTCGAGGTGCGCACCGTCGCCGGCCTCACCGAGGCGCGGGCGGCCGTCGATCGGCTCGCCGCCGTGCCGTTCGCGCTCGCCGAGGGGCCGCTGCTGCGGGTCACCCTACTGCGGCTGGCCCCCGAGGAGCACGTCCTGGCCGCCACCGTCCACCACGTCGTCGCCGACGACTGGTCGATGGACGTGCTGTGGCGCGACCTCTGCCAGGCGTACGCGCGCCGCCGCCGGGGCGACACGGCGGCCGTCGACCCGCTGCCGCCGGCCCCACTGCCGGCGACCGACCCGGCCGACCTCGACTACTGGCGCCGGCACCTCGCCGGCGCGCCGCCCACCCTGGACCTCCCGACCGACCTGCCCCGACCGGCGCGACTGCGGCAGAGCGGGGCCACCGTCCGGTTCGGCCTGTCGGCGGAGACCACCGCCGCGGTGCGGACGCTGGCCCGGGCCACCGGCTCGACCCCGTTCATGGTGCTGCTCGCCGCGTTCACCGTGCTGATCGGACAGCTCGCCGGCCGCGACGACCTGGTGGTCGGCACGTTCGCCGCGAACCGCGACACGGAGGCGGCCGAGAACGGGATCGGGATGTTCGCCAACACCCTCGCCCTGCGGGTGCCCTGCCCGCCCGAGGCGGCCTTCACCGACCTGCTGCTGCGGGTACGTGACGTGGCGCTGGCCGGGTACCGGCACCAGGGGTTCCCCTTCGACCGGCTGGTGACGGCGCTGCGTCCGAAGCGCGACCTGGGCCACAACCCGCTGGTCCAGGTCGCCTTCCAGACTCTCGGCGACCTGACCGGTCGGCTCCGGCTGCCCGGGGTGACCGCCGAGCCGTTCCGGCACGGTCAGGGCGGTTCCCCCTTCGACCTGCTGCTCACCGTACGAGGGGAAGGAACGCGGCTGACCGGGTGCCTGCAGTACCACGACGACCTGTTCACCGCCGACCGGGCCGCCTCGTTCGCCGCCGGCTTCAGCGGGATCCTCGCCGCGGCGGTGCGCCGTCCGGAGGAGGCGGTCGGGCGGTTGGCCCGGCAGTGGGTCGTGGGCACCGGTGCGGAAAATGCGGGGGCGGCGGCCGGCAATCTGGGTGCGGCGGCCCGATGAGCGAGCGACGAGCCGTTCCTAGCCTGGGTCGGTAGGTCACCACCACACGGCCCAGGAGACGATCATGAGGAACGCGTCGAAGCCCGTACTCACCGCCCAGCAGCTCCGGGTGCTCGAACTCGTCGCCGAGGGGTACGACAACGCGGGGATCGCGCGGGAACTGCGCTGCTCACCACACAGCGTGAAGAACATGATCTACGACCTCATGGCCCGGTTGCAGGTCTCCAACCGGGTCCACGCGACCGCGTACGCCATCCGGCACGGACTGATCTGACCCGGCGGGTCCGGCTCAGATGAGCCCCTCGCGCAGGGCGCACGCCACGGCGTGCGCCCTGTTGCGCACCTGCCACCGGTGGGTGATCGTGTGCACGATGCCCGTCACGGTGCGGACCGAGTAGGCCAGCGAGCGGGCGATCTCCTCGGTCTCGTGCCCGTCGGCGAGCATGAGCAGCACCGCCCGCTCCCGCTTGGTGAGCTGCCGGGCCGCCGGCCGTTCCGGGGCCCGCTCGTCGGCCCGGGTCAGCAGGTCCCCCAGCAGGTCCGACGGCACGGTGAAACTGCCTCCGGCCGTCGCCCGGATCGCCGGACGCAGCCGGTCCGGGTGGACCTCGCAACGGCGCAGCAGCCCGCCGGCACCCGCCGCCACGGCCTCGACCACGTCCGACTCCCGCAACGTGTCGGCCACCAGCAGCACCCGCCGGCCGGCGCGGGACAGCGAGCGCAACAGGACCAGCACCGCGTCGCCGACCTCGTCGGTCACCACCAGCACCACGTCCGGCCGGTCGACCACCACGGTCAGCTCCGGGCACACCCGCACCATCTCGTCGACACCGACCCGTACCGCCGGGTCGGCGGCGATGACCTGCACCCGTACCTGCTCGTCCATGCGCACCACTCCAGGAAACTCGTCGCTGACGGACGGCAACGAGAATGTCACCGCGCCTGCGGCGACCGGTACGGGGAACGGCCCCCATATTCTCGGCATCCCCGGACAGCTTCCGCACCCGGCCGCGCGCTACGTCGCGATCAGGCTCTATCCCCATGCCCTATGACGAGCAGGTGGGAGGGATCCGCCGTAGGCATCATCGACACTGCCGTGTCACGTGCGCTTGCGGATCTCGTCTGCGGCCTGCGGGACGATCTTGAACAGGTCGCCCACCACACCGAAGTCGGCCAACTCGAAGATCGGCGCCTCGCCGTCCTTGTTGACCGCGACGATCGTCTTCGACGTCTGCATACCCGCCCGGTGCTGAATCGCACCCGAGATACCGAGCGCGACGTAGAGCTGCGGGGACACCGTCTTGCCGGTCTGACCCACCTGGAACTGGTGCGGGTAGTAACCGGAGTCGACAGCCGCGCGCGACGCCCCGACAGCACCACCCAACAGGTCGGCCAGCTCCTCGACCAGCTTGAAGTTGTCGGCGTTACCCACACCACGACCACCCGAGACCACCACACCGGCCTCGGTCAGCTCCGGACGCGAACCCTTCTGCTCGGCGACCCGGTCGACGACCTTGGCCAGCTTGTCGGTGTCCGCCACCGCGACGGTGAGCTGCTCGACGGCCGGAGCGGCCGCCGCCGGGACCGGGTTGACCGAGTTCGGCCGGACCGTCACCAGCGGCAGACCACGGGTGACCTTGGACTTGACGATCGTGGAACCGGCGAACGCCACCTGCGTGGCCGTGCCGTCCGCGGCCAGGGCGACCACGTCGGTCAGGATGCCGTTGTCCAACTTCACCGCCAGCCGGGCAGCGATCTCCTTGCCCTCCTGAGACGAGGCCAACAGCACCGCGGCCGGCTGCACGCGCGAGACCAGCTCGGCCACCACGGTCGCCTTCGGGGCCACCAGGTAGCCGTCGATCTCCTCGCTCTCGGCCGCGTAGATCTTCTCCGCGCCGTACTCAC
>NZ_WAAS01000196.1:0-12371 GCF_008806585.1 Micromonospora sp. AMSO12t | reverse complement strand
CGAGCAGGAGGGCGACGGCGACGGCGCGGCCGGCGGGCAGCGCGGTGGCGATCAGGTGACCGGGGAACGGCGACTGGGCGGGGCTGGTCACCAGGCCGTGCCCGAGCGGGAAGCGGAGCACGTTCTCGACCAGCGCGTCGCGGTCGACGAGCATGGCCGGCAGCAGCGCGGCGGCGGGCACGCCGATCGCGCCCGCGGCGACCCGCAGGCCGGCCCGCCGGGTCAGCCCCCAGATGATCAGCACGAGGGCGACCGGCCAGGCGAAGAGCTTCAGCGCCCCGGCCAGGCCGACCGCGAGACCGGCCCGGCCCGGCCGGCCGGCGGCGGCGAGGGCGAGGGCGAGCAGGCAGAGCGCGAGTACGGGCAGGTCGTCGCCGCCGGTGGCGAGGGTGAGCGCGCAGATCGGGAGGACGGTGGCGGCCTGTACGCCCCGGAGCAGGGCGGCGCCGGTGTGGTCGTCCGCCCTCCGGCGTGCGCCGCGGGTGACGGCGCGGACGGCCAGGGCGAGCGCCAGCGCGGTCCCGACGGCGAACCAGACGCGGGCGTCGGTCCACCAGGCGTCGACGGCCGCCCGGGGCAGCCCGAACAGTGCCATTCCCGGCTGGTAGGGGGTGTAGCCGAGCAGTTGTTCGCCGGGTGGCAGGGCGGCGATCGCGTCGTGTCCGAGGTACGGCGTGCCGGTGTCGACGAGCCGCCGGCCGGACTCCTCGACGACCAGCACCTCCTCCTGCGCCCGGTCGGTGCGTCCGCCGGCCCGTTGGATGCTCTGCCAGGCCAGCGGCAGCAGGGCGGTGGCGAACCAGGCGAACCCGGTGACCGCCCAGCGGGCCCGCAGCCCGGTCAGCGACGAGCCGGGGTCGCGCCGCCGCAGCAGGAGCTGGCCGGTCGCGGCGAGGGCCGCGAGGAGGTATCCGACGGCGGCGACGGCGCCCCAGGCCCGGTGCGGGAGCAGGGTGGACGTGGCGGCGGTGATCGCGGCGAACGCCGCCGACCCGGCGTACAGGCCGAGGTCGAGGGCGAGGCCGCCGGCGGCGGAGTCGAGGCGCTGCCAGCCACGGCGGCGGGCGGTCGGGGCGGCGGTCACGCGGGCCAGTCTGGCAGCAGGTGCGCGTCGCCGCGTCAGGCGGGCAGTTGGCGCCTGCCGCCGCGTCAGGCGGGCAGGTGGCGGTCGGTGCGGCCACGCCCGCCCGGCCGGCGGCCCGGGGCGAGCCGGATCACGGCGCCGGCGTCGTGCAGTGGAGGGGCGAGGGTGCCGGGGCTGCCCCCGGAGCCGCGCCGGAACGCCGCGAGGAGCGTGCCGGCGGGCACCGGCCGGGCGAAGAGGTGCCCCTGGCCGGCCGTGCAGCCCAGCTCCCAGAGGGCCCGGCGCTGCGGCTCGCTCTCCACGCCCTCGGCCACCACGTCGAGCCCGAGGCTGCGGCCCAGGTCGAGGGTGGAGCGGATGACGGCGGCGGCCTCGGCGGAGGTCTCCATGGCGGTCACGAAGCTGCGGTCGATCTTCAGCTCGTGCACGGGGATGCGGGAGAGCAGCGACAGGGAGGAGTAGCCGGTGCCGAAGTCGTCGAGCGCCAGCCGGACCCCTTCGTCGCGCAGCCGGCTGAGCACCCGGTCGACCACGTCGAGCTGGCTGAGGGTGAGCGTCTCGGTCAGCTCCAGCACCAGCCGGTCGGGGGGCAGGTCGTGGGCCCGCAGCCGGGCGAGCACGGAGCCGGGGAAGCGGGCGTCGAGGAGGCTGCGCGGCGACACGTTGACCGCCACGGGCACGTCGAAGCCGGCGTCCCGCCAGCTGCCCGCCGCGATCAGGGCCTGGTCGAGGATCGCCTCGGCGAAGGCGGGGAGCAGGCCCGAGCGTTCCACCGCCTCCAGGAAGCGCAGCGGGTCGATCATTCCGTGGGTGGGGTGGTGCCAGCGGGCGAGGGCCTCCGCGCCGGTGACCCGGCCGCTGCCCAGGTCGACGATGGGCTGGAAGTTGACGGTGAACTCGTGGTCGGCGACGGCGCGCGGCAGTTCGCCGCCGAGGGTGAGCCGGCCGAGGTCGGCGGTGTCGCGGGTCGGTGCGTACGTCGAGGTCCGCTGACCGGCCCGTTTGGCCTGGTACATCGCGACGTCCGCGCGGCGCAGCAGCTCCGGCATGCCGCCGGTGGCGGGTGCGGCGGCGATCCCGCCGCTCGCCTCGACGCTGATCCGCATGCCGTCGAGGTCGAACGGCTCGTGCAGCGTGGCGAGCAGGGTCTCCGCGCGGTGCGCGGCCACCGCGGGGGCCGGCAGACCCCGCAGGAGTACGGCGAACTCGTCGCCGCCGAGCCGGGCCACCAGGTCCCCCTCCTGGGCGGCGTCGCGCAGCCGCTCGGCGACCTGCACCAGGACGTGGTCCCCGGCGGCGTGCCCGAGGGTGTCGTTGACCTCCTTGAAGTGGTTGAGGTCGATCAGCACCAGTGCGGTCACCCCGTCGGCGTGCCGGGTGTCGAGCTGTTCGGTGCCCTGGTCGAGCAGGTGCCGGCGGTTGGCCAGCCCGGTCAGCGCGTCGTGGGTGGCGGCGTACGCGTGCTCGTCGGCGACCCGGGCCAGCTCGGCGTACGCCTGCGCGTTGCGTACCGCCGTGCAGAGCGCCGAGGCGAAGGTGCGCAGCGTGTACTGCTCCCGTTCGGAGAGCTGCACGGGCCCCCGGAACCGCAGCCGCAGTACGCCCACGTCGACCGTCCGGTCGTGCCCCTCCAGGGCGGCGGGGACCACGGTGCCGTCCACGGCGGTCGGTTCGCCGGCCGGCCCGTCGTACGTGATGGCGACGGCACCGCCGCGTACTGTCCGGCCACCGTCGCGCAGCTCGATCTCCACCTCGTCGGCGGAGAACAGCTCGGCGGCCTGGGTGACCGCGGTGGTGAGGACCTTGTCCAGGTCGACGACGTTGAGCGCGTCGGTGGTGCGGGCCAGCCGCTGCCACGCCTGCTGCTCGGTGCGGGCCTTGACCCGGTTGGAGTAGAGCAGGTGGAGGCTGAGTACGAGGGGCGGCACCGCCAGCAGGAGCCGGGGGTCCCCATGGAGGATGAACAACGTGGTGACGATGAGGACGAAGCGCGCCAGCGCGCTCGTCAGGCGCAGCCCGAGGTCCTCGCGGAAGAGTTGCCTGAGCCGGGTGCCCGTGGCGAGTGCGATGACCGGGAGGGTCAGCACTTCGTCGAGGACCACCGTGACGGCGTAGGCGACCCCGATCGGGCCGAGGGCCGGCCACAGGTCGGTGATCGGTGGCGATCCTCCGGCCGCGTGGAGGGCTGCTCCGCCGCCCACCGCCAGCAGCATGGTCTTGGCCACGCCGAAGGCGGCCTTCAAGGGCGGGAGCTTGGCGAGGTACTGGGCTATCGCCACCCCGATGCCGGTGGTCAGGATCACCAGCGGAGTTGGCGCAACCGCCAGGCTCAGGATGATCGCTGTCTCACTCCAGGAGATCGCGTGGACCGTCGCGCGAATCCGGATCCGCCACTTGATCGTCATGGCGAGGAAAGCCAGACAGATCAGAGTGAGCGAGAGCGTCAGGTGGTTGCGTGACCAGCCCAGCTGGGTCAGCTCGCGGAGACACAGGGCGGCCGCGATGGCGGCCGCAACGCAGACGAGGCCGACGTGCAGCGTGAGCCGCCGCTCGGCCTCTGTCTTGCCCACGTTCAGTCGTGTCACGGCATCCCGACTGCTTCCGACTGCAAAGCACGCCAAGATTACCCGCGGTCACGCGCCAGCCACAATGCTCAGTTCCACTCGTGTGCCGACATCGCTATCCCTCCCCGGTTTCGCGTTGGCTCTTGCGCGGCTGTGTTCCGCGACGCCGACAGCCTAAGTGCGGTTCGGCCAATTATGGAGGGATATATGTGACTATGGGCAATGGATGAGAACCGTGCCCTGCGACGTGACTTTCTGCTTCTGGCCGGGAACTCAGTGCTGTGTTTCTGCCGACTTCCGGTTAACGCTAGATAATGAACCGGTGGCGGCGCCGGCGCATCGGACACGACGGTGCAGTTTGCAGCGGCCGACGGCGTGGCACCGGGTCGTGGCCCGTGTCCTGGGCACATCGCGTGGTCGGGGCCACCGCTTCCGTGCCGGTACGCCCATCCGCCCGGGTGGTTCCGTCAGCGCTCACCGCCTGCCGCCGCTCCCGGCGAGGTCACGGAACGACCGGAGCAAGATGCACTCCGTATGTTGCCCGTTGCCGCCCCGATCGATACGGCCGGAAGATTCTCCCGATGGTGATGATCGCTTCCGTGGCGTTGCGGAGTCAATGACGTCCGTCGTTCGAGGACGGCATGCCGAGCCACCGTCCACCGGGAAGGGAGGGCTATCGGCCCGGTCCATGAAGTGGGATGGAAACGGCCGCGGGACAACGGGCCGGAAACGCGTTCCGAATTCGCGATAGGGGTGGCCCACTCGCCCGGAGTCGCGGCCGTCGCGCGAAAGGCACGTCGGTTCAGCCGGTGCGGGGCCGACCGTCGCCCGGCGCGCGACGCTGCGTGCCCGCGCCGGTGATCCCCTGCACCCGTACCGGAAAGATAGGCTCGCGGGCGTGACCGATCCCGCGCAGCTCACCCACGTCGATCCGGCGGGCGCGGCCCGCATGGTCGACGTCTCCGCGAAGGCGGTCACCGGCCGCCTGGCCGTCGCCGCCGGCCGGCTCCGCACCACGCCAGAGGTCGTCGAGCTGCTGCGCCGCGACGGGCTGCCCAAGGGCGACGCGTTGGCGGTCGGCCGCCTCGCCGGCATCATGGGCGCGAAGCGCACCCCCGACCTGATCCCGCTCTGCCATCCCATCGCCCTGCACGGCGTCACGGTCGACCTGACGCTCACCGACGACACCGTCGAGATCACCGCCACCGCGCGGACGGCGGACCGCACCGGCGTGGAGATGGAGGCGCTGACCGCGGTGGCCGTCGCCGGGCTGGCGCTCGTCGACATGGTCAAGGCGGTCGACCCGGCGGCCAGCGTCGACGCGGTCCGGGTGCTGCGCAAGGAGGGCGGCAAGACCGGCCTGTGGGTCCGCCCGCAGGAGCGGCCGTGATCCGGGCCCGGGTCGTCGTGGCGTCCAACCGGGCCGCGGCGGGGGTCTACGCGGACACCAGCGGTCCCCTGCTCGTCGCGGGCCTGCGCGACCTCGGCTGCGAGGTGGACGGGCCCGTGGTGGTGCCCGACGGCGAGCCCGTGGGCGAGGCGCTGCGCGCCGCCCTGGCCGACGGGATCGACGTGGTGCTGACCAGCGGCGGTACGGGGATCAACCCCTCCGACCGCACCCCCGAGGTGACCCGGGCGCTGCTCGATCACGAGATCCCCGGCATCGCCGAGGCGATCCGGGCGCACAGCCGCGACAAGGTTCCCGCCGCCGCGCTCTCCCGGGGGCTCGCCGGCGTCGTCGGCCGGATGCTGGTGGTCAACCTGCCCGGGTCGACCGGCGGGGCCAGGGACGGCCTCGCCGTGCTCGGGCCGATCCTCCGCCACGCCGTCGACCAGCTCCGCGGCGGCGACCACTGACGACGCGGGAGGGCCGCGACCAACCGGTGGGCGCGGCGCCGCTGACGGCGCGGCCGGCATGCCGCACCGTTAGGCTCGGCCGGTGAGCACGGAAACCGCCCCGGCCGCCGAGCCGGCCACCGCGCCCCCGCCCGCCGGCTGGGAGGAGGCCCGGTCCCGGGTGTACGCGGTCGGCCTGGCCGCCGCGCTCCCCGCCGTCAGCCGGCCGCTCGCCGAGATCGACGGGCACACCCTCGCCGAGCCGCTGGCCACCCGTACGGACCTGCCCGCCTTCCCCACCTCCAGCGTCGACGGCTGGGCCGTGCGCGGCACCGGGCCGTGGCGCCCGGTCGGGCGGGTGCTGGCGGGCGGCACCCCGGCCCCGCTGACCGACGACGGGACGACCGTCGAGATCGCCACCGGCGCGATGGTGCCGGAGGGCACCACGGCCGTGCTGCGGGTGGAGGAGTCCCGTCGTACGCCGGAGGGCCTCGTCGACGGCACGCCGCGGCCGGCGCCGGAGTGGCGCGAGCCGGGCGAGGAGGCCTACGCCGGGGAGGAACTGGTCCCCGCCGGCACGCCGGTGGACCCGGCGCTGATCGGCCTGGCCGCCTCCTGCGGGCACGACAGCCTGCTGGTGCGGCGGCAGCCCCGCGCCGCGCTGCTGGTCTTCGGCGACGAGCTGCTGACCGCCGGCCCGCCCGGCGCCGGGCGGGTGCGCGACGCGCTCGGGCCGGCGGTGCCGGCCTGGCTGCGCCGGTACGGCTGCCTGGTCCGCCCGTCGGACGTGGTCGGACCGGTGGCGGACACGCTCCCCGCGCACGTGGCCGCCCTGCGCGCGGCGCTGAGCACCGCCGACCTCGTGTGCACCACCGGCGGCACGATGCACGGGCCGGTCGACCACCTGCATCCCACGCTGGAGGCGCTCGGCGCGGACTACGTGGTCAACACGGTGGCGGTGCGGCCCGGTTTCCCGATGCTGCTGGCGCGGCTGGTCGACGCCGACGGCCGGGTCCGGTTCGTCGCCGGGCTGCCCGGCAACCCGCAGTCCGCCATCGTCGCCCTGGTCTCGCTGGTCGCCCCGCTGCTGGCCGGCCTGGCGGGCCGCCCGATGCCGGTGCTGCCGCACGTCACGCTCGCCGAGCCGGTGCGCGGCCGGGGCGCGTACACCCACCTGGCGCTGGTCCGGTTGGACCGGACCGCCGGCACCGCCCACCCGGTCCGGCACGTCGGCTCGGCGATGCTGCGCGGGCTGGCGGGCGCCGACGGGTTCGCCGTCATCCGCCCCGGCACCTCCGGCGAGCCGGGGGACCGGGTGCCGGTCGTACCGCTGCCGCTGCTGCCCGGGGAGCGTGCGTGGTGACCACGCCGACGACCGACGCGTCGGGCCGGCCCGCGACGTTCGGCGAGGTCACCGACCGGCCGCTCGACCTCGCCGCGCACGAGGCGGCGGTCGCCGACCGCCGGGCCGGCGCGGTGGTCTCGTTCCAGGGGGTGGTCCGCGACCACGACCACGGCCGGGCGGTGACCAGCCTGGAGTACGAGGGCCACCCGAGCGCCGGGCGGATCCTGCGCGAGGTCGCGGCCGAGATAGCCGCCGACCCGGACGTGTACGCGGTCGCCGTGTCGCACCGGCTGGGCCCGCTCGACATCGGCGACGCGGCCCTGGTGGCGGCCGTCAGCACCGCCCACCGGGCCGCCGCGTTCGCGGCCTGCGCCCGACTGGTCGACGAGGTCAAGGCGCGGCTGCCGATCTGGAAGCGACAGGTCTTCGCCGACGGCACCGAGGAGTGGGTGAACTGCCCCTGAGGGGCGGCCCATCCGGTCAGCGGCGCAGGCTCGGCGCGGCCTGCCGGCCGAACCGGTCGGCGTAGAAGGCCGGCTCGGCGCCGGGGCGCCACGGCAGGGCGGCGACCAGCAGGATCAGGGCCAGCGCCAGCGAGTTCTCCATCAGGGCGCCGAAGAGGCCGTCCTGGTAGTGCGACACCTCGGGGAGCTGGTGCTCGTACGGCCAGATCGGGGAGACCAGGAAGAGCAGGTAGAGCCCGACGGCGGCGACGCCGTGCCGGAGCCCGGTCAGCGTCGGGTACCAGATCGGTGGGCGCAGCCCCGTCACCCCCGGCGGCCCGCCGTACCCGCCCTGGCCGGCCCGCTGCGCCAACCCGCGGCTGGCCTCGCGGCGGCGTACGGCGGCGTCGGCCAGCACGATGATCGCCGGGATCACCCAGACCAGGTGGTGCGTCCAGGAGATCGGGCTGATCACGTTGGCGGTGAGGCCGACCAGCGTGAACGCGGTCAGCTCGTCGCCGTCGGCGCGGGCGTTGACGGCGCGGGAGAGACCGACCGCCAGCATCAGCACCGAGAACGCCAGCCAGAGCAGGCCGGGCGTCTCGATCGAGTCGTACAGCCGGGCCAGCAGCCCCGCCAGCGACTGGTTGGGCGTCATGTCGGCGGCCCCGACGCGCTCGGTCTGCCAGAGCACGCCGCCGAAGTAGGCCCGCGACTCGGTGCCGACGACCGCGAAGGAACCGACGGTCACCGCGATCACCGTGCCGATCGCGGTGGTCGCGGCACGCCACTGCCGCGTGATCATCAGGTAGGCGATGAACAGCGCCGGGGTCAGCTTGACGGCGGTGGCCAGGCCGATGCCCACACCGGCCCACGCCCCGCTGTAGACGAAGCGCAGCAGCGGGCCGTCGGTCGGGGGGATGTGGGTGCCCCGGCGGGCCCGCCAGCGCAGGCCGATCAGGTCGGCCATGATCAGTGCGAAGAGGAGCAGGTTCACCTGGCCGTAGCCGAGGGTCTCCCGGGCCGGCTCGACGGCGACCGCCAGCGGCGTCGCGATCCCCACGGTGAACCAGAGGGGCCAGCCGAGCCGGTCGACGATCGGGCGGAGCAGCCCGGCCAGCACGACGGCCAGGGCGGCGATGCTGGCGAGCGCGTTGACCATCCCGGCCAGCTCGACCGGCAGGTGCGCCATCGGCAGCATCACCAGACCACCGAACGGCGGGTAGGTGAAGCCCAGGGTGGTGCCGGGTGCGATGAACTCGTAGAGCTCGTGACCGCTCGCCCACCACACCACCGCGCCGTGGTAGATCTTCATGTCGAAGAAGTTGTACGGCCGCCCGAAAGCACCGATGGCGAGCCATGCGGCATAGGCGACGGCGGCCACGATGCCAGCCCGTACGACTGTCCTACGATCGATCCCACGCGTTACGCGACGGACTGGGGCGAGGCGGTCCACCCGTCTTCCGACGGTCGCCGGCATGGCGTGGCCACCCCCGTACCAAGGTCGTCCTACCCGTCCAGGTCCTGCACGGAGCCTAGAACGGCGCCTCACGTTAATGCCTCCCGCGTTATGCGACCGTGTCCGATCCCACACATGTTTTTGACATTTCCACCGCGTTAACGCCTGTCGGGTGGTTCAGGTGATTCGCGGCGTTGACACGTGAAGGCCCGGGCGGGGGGAGGTATCGACGCAGGTCAGCCAGGCAGTCGACGGGCCGTCGCTGCCGATCGTACGGCGATCCGGGCCTCCCTGCGGGCGGTACGGACGGCTCGCTGCACGGAACGTCGGGAGTGGCCGATCCGGTGACCGGTCCGCCACCGCAGCCCCGGCCTGCCGCCGGTGTCGGCGGCGGCGAGCAGCAGCCCGCCGAAGAGGCCGAGGTTCTTCAGGAAGTGGATCTGGTTGTTGCGCCGTGCCGCCGGGTCGTCGTTGTTCCAGAAGGGATGCCCGGCGAGGGTCACCGGGACCAGCGTGCCGGCCAGGACCAGCGCCGCCGGCCGGGCGAACCGTCCGGTGGCGAGCATCAGCCCGGCGCCGACCTGCACCGCCGAGTTGACGCGGATCAGCGTCTCGGTGTCGGTGGGGATGCGGGGATCGGCCTTCTCCAGCAGCGGAGTCACCCGGTCCGTCACGGGCTTCGCGGCCGGGACCAGCCGCCCGGGGTTCCGGAGGTTGGTGAACCCGCTGACCACGAAGATGCCGCTCAGCATGGCGCGGGCGAGGGAACGTACGGGTTTCATGGGTCAGTCATACCCCGTCGTCGGCCCGGCTACCCCCGCAACCGCCGATCCGGATCGGCGGACGTGCACCTCGCGCCACGCCGATTCGAGCGACCGTCGCTGATGGACGGCCTGTGAGGGGTAACGTGCCCCGCGTGACGACGCTACGGCTGCGACCCGAGGACCCGGCCGACACCGGCGCGGTCCGGCGGGTGCTGGCCGGCGCGTTCGCCCGCCCCGACGTGACCGCGCCGCCCGAGGTGGGGCTGGTCCAGGAGCTGCGGGACAGCGACGCCTGGCTGCCGGAGCTGGCGATGGTCGCCGAGTACGGCGGCGAGGTCGTCGGCTACGCCCTGCTCACCCGGGTCCGGGTGAAGTCCGACGACCACACCGCGCCGGCGCTGGCGCTCGGCCCCGTGGCGGTCGCGCCGCACCGGCGGCGGATCGGCCTCGGCACGGCGGTGGTGCAGGCCGCCATCGAGGCGGCCACGGAGTTGGGCGAGCGGCTGGTGGTGGTGCTCGGCGACCCGGGCTACTACCACCGGTTCGGCTTCGGCCGGGCCGACCGGATGGGCCTGACCAGCCCTTGGTCGGGTCTCGGCGATCCCTGGCAGGCGCTGGTGCTGCCGCCGACCACGAGCGGCGAGGGTCCGCCGCCGCGCGGCGAGGTGCTCTTCCCGCCGCCCTGGTCCAAGGTCTGACGCCCGGCGCGGTCCGTGGTGGCCGGTCAGGCCGGTTGGGTACGCAGGTAGCGGCCGAAGTGCGGGACGGTGAAGGCGACCGTGCCGCGTTCACCGGAGTAGATCAAGCCCTTCTTGATCAGCGCGTCCCGGGCCGGGGAGAGGCTGGCCGGCTTGCGCCCGAGGGCCCGGGCGATCTCCGCCGTCGGCACGGCGGCGTCCATGTCGTCGCGTCCCCCGCCGTCCGCCTCGCCCTCCACCAGGGACAGCGTGGCCATGGCCCGCATGTACTCGCGTTCGGCCGGGGTGGCCCGTTCGAAGCGGGAGCCGAAGAAGCCCACGGCCAGCTCGGCCTCGGCCTCGGGCGCGGCGACCCGTACGTCGGCGGAGGTGATCGGCGAGCGGGGCGCGTGGTCCCAGGTCGCCTTCCCGTACGCCTGGACGAAGTAGGGATAGCCGCCGGACTTCTCGTAGAGCAGGTCGAGCGCCTTCTGCTCGTACTCGACCTCCTCGCGCTCGGCCGGCGCGCAGAGCGCCTGGTCGGCGGCGATCCGGTCGAGCCGGTCGATGCGCTGGTAGCGGAAGAGCCGCTCCGAGTACGACTTGGCCGCACTGAGCACGGCGGGCAGGTGCGGCAGCCCGGCGCCCACCACGATCAGCGGCGCGCCGAGCTGGGACAGCTCGTGGCAGGCGGCGCAGAGCGCGGAGACGTCCTCCGGGCCGAGGTCCTGCATCTCGTCGATGAAGATCGCGATGCCGGTGCCGACGTCGGCGGCCACCGCGGCGGCGTCGGTGAGCAGCTCGACCAGGTCGATCTCGATGTCGCCGGAGTCGGCGCGGCCGGTGGCGGCGGGCACGTCGATGCCCGGCTGCCACCGGTCGCGCAGCTTCGGGGCGGCGGTGCCGCGGCCGGTCGGCGCGGTCCGCTGGGCGAACGCCCTGAGCACGCCGAGGAAGGCGTCGATCCGGTCGGGCGCGCGGTGCCGGGGCGCCAGCTCCCGGACGGCCATGTGCAGCGCGGCGGCGATCGGGCGGCGTAGCGACTGGTCCGGTCGGGCCTCGATCTTGCCGCTGCCCCAGAGGTGGTTGATCGCCTGGGAGCGGAGGGTGTTGAGCAGCACCGTCTTGCCGACCCCGCGCAGGCCGGTGAGCATCAGGCTGCGTTCCGGCCGGCCCCGGGCGATGCGCTCCAGCACGACGTCGAAGACGTCCAGCTCGCGCCCCCGCCCGGCGAGTTCGGGGGGACGCTGACCGGCTCCCGGGGCGTACGGGTTGCGGACCGGATCCACGCATCGCACAGTATCGGGCCGTCTAGCTGGGGGACTAGACATCCGTAGATGGGGCAACCGGCGTGTCGGGTCACCGGGATCGGTCTCGACACAAAACTAGGGCTGTCTAGCGTCCATGCTAGACAGCCCTAGTTTTGGCAATCAGCGCTTCTTCAGGCAGAGCACGTAGTCGAGGAAGTCGATCGAGTTGTCGTGCACGTAGTTCGCGGTCGCCTCCGGGGCCCGGGTCTTGCACCGGTCGCCGTCCGCCGTGCCCGGGATCCGCAGGAGCACCTCGTACGTGTTGGGACCGCAGGGCACCTTACGCAGCTCGGCCTTGCTGGCCGTGCCGTCGTTGACCACGCAGTCGCCCTTGGCGAACTCCTTCCTGCTGGGGCTCGGTGCGGCGGTGGTCGGCTCCGCGCTGGGCTCGTCCGTGGGCTCGCTCGTCGGCTGGGCCGTCGGCTGGCTCGTCGGCTGGCCCGTCGGGCCGGCGGTGGCGTTCCCCGTCGGGGCCGCGACCGGGTCGTCGTCGCCGGCCTGCCAGAATCCCCAGCCGGCGAGGCCGAGGCACGGGCAGAGCAGGAGCACCGCCACCAGACCGATGATCAGCGCGACCTTGCCACCGCTCTTGTTCGCGGGCGGAGCGGCCGGCGGCATCGCGTACCCGCCGGGCCCCGGCGGCGGGGCGCCCCACTGGTTGCCCGGCGTGGGTGCCGGCCCGGCCGGCGGATACGGACCCGCCTGCGGGTATCCCCCCTGGCCCGCCGGCGGCTGCACCCCGGGCGGCGGCGGATAGCCGGCCCCGGAGGAGGGCGGCGGGTATCCGGCTCCGGACGTGGGCGGCGGGTATCCGGCCCCGGAGGTCGGCGGCGGGTACCCGGCTCCGGACGTGGGCGGCGGGTACCCGGCCCCGGACGTGGGCGGCGGG
>NZ_WAAS01000195.1:0-12399 GCF_008806585.1 Micromonospora sp. AMSO12t | reverse complement strand
GATCCCCAGACGAGTACGAAGCCGCTTGGCACACCCACCAGGCCCAACAGGACGAGACGGCTATCGTTCAGCCTGAGCCCACCGGCGCCAGGTAACCAACCCTCCGGCAAACCGGGGGAACCTCAGGGCTCTGCGCGTCGCCCGACGTGGAGCGATGAAGGCTCGCATCCAAGCCGGAGGCCAGCTGGAAGCACTCATCGTCTCGGCACCCGAATCCGTCAGGCAGCTCCTGCGTGGCCTGGCCGGCAAGCACCGTGTCCGCGCCTGCGCCGCTCTCCGGCCTGGAGCGGTGACAGATCCGGCCACCGCCACCCAAGGTTGACTGCGGAGCCTCGCCCGCCGCTGGCTCGCCCTCCAGGCTGAAATCGACGCTCTTGACAGCCACCTGACCGCCGTAGTCACCGACGTGGCACCCGAGCTGGTCGCGCTACCCGGCGTCGGCATCGACACCGCCGGACAACTCCTCGTCACCGCCGGCGACAACCCCCACCGACTGCGGTCTGAAGCTGCCTTCGCCCGGCTCTGCGGCGTGGCCCCGATTCCCGCCAGTTCCGGACGCACCGACCGCCACCGCCTGCACCGCGGCGGGGACCGTGACGCTAACAGCGCCCTCTGGCGCATCACCCTGGTCCGCATGCGCTGCCACCAACCCACCAAGGACTACGTCACCCGCCGCACCGCCGAAGGCAAAACCAAGACCGAGATCATGCGATGCCTCAAGCGCTATATCGCCCGCGAAACATTCGCCCTGCTACGAGCTACCGTGACGACCTAACGCCAACCAGCCTGGACGGTGACCTTGCCGCAGCCACAACCCCTTCCCGATCCACCAGACTGGACTGTGCGTGGCCTGCCCCTGCCCGACGCACTTACGTCGCTCCTGCGAACCGGTAGATGGTTGCACCCAGGACGCCAGGCTCTTCATGACCTCATGCCCTGGTTCGAAGAACCTCTCATGTTCATGCCGAACCTCCACGCCATGCGGTTCCAGAACGCGGCCCTGGACCACATCGCCGACGACAGCTCGATCTGCGACCTGTTCCGCATGACTCGTGGCAGCCGCTCGGAACACCCGCTCGACCTGCCGTGGCTCGACGTCGGCCAGGCCGTGCTCATCGCAGTCAACGAGTACGCGGGTGACGACGTGGCCTTAGCCTTGGACTACCGCACAGACGCGGCCGATCCACGGGTCGTGGCGTCCGACATATGGACGGACCCCCGCCAGATCTCCTGGCGGACCGTGACGCCCACCTTCACCAACCTCCTCACGGCCCTGCAAGCTGCCTGGCCCACTCCCTCGGAACTTGACAATCAATAGGAGCGTCCCTGTTGACCTGCTGTGCGAGCACATCGAGGGCGCGTCGCCGGACATGTTGCAGGCGATGATCAAGACGTTCGCGCAGGCGGTGATGTCCGCCGAGGCCGACGCGATCTGCGGTGCCGGTTACGGGCAGCGCAGTGACGAGCGGGTGAACTCCCGCAACGGTTACCGCCGGCGCGAGTGGGATACCCGCGCTGGCACGATCGACTTGGCCATTCCCAAGCTGCGCCAGGGTTCGTACTTCCCGGACTGGTTGTTGACGCACCGGCGGCGGGCGGAGCAGGCACTGGTCTCAGTCGTGGCGACGTCGTATCTGCTGGGGGTCTCGACGCGGCGGGTGGAGAAGCTCGTTGAGCAGCTCGGGGTCCGGCAGCTGTCGAAGTCGCAGGTCTCGGAGATAGCCGCCCACCTCGACGTCCAGGTGGAGCGTTTCGCAACCGGCCCCTCGATTCCGGGCATTACACGTTCGTGTGGATGGACGCCCTGACGATGAAGGTCCGTGAGCACGGCCGCACGGTGAACGTCTACGCCCTGATCGCCGTCGGGGTCAACGCCGACGGAGGGCGCGAGGTGTTGGGCCTGGGCGTTGCCTCGGACGAGGACGGCGCCGGCTGGCTGGCGTTCCTGCGCAGCCTGACCGCCCGAGGCCTGTCCGGCGTCCGTCTGGTCATCTCCGATGCCCACGCCGGCCTGGTCCAGGCCATCGGGGCGGCTCTGCCAGGAGCGTCGTGGCAGCGGTGCCGCACCCACTACCTGCGCAACCTGCTGACGAAGGTCCCGAAGTCGGCGCAGCCATGGATCGCCACTCTCGTGCGCACGATCTTCGACCAGCCCGACGCCGACGCCGTCCGAGCCCAGTTCGACCGGGTCATGACCACGATCGAGGCGAAGTTCCCGGCCGCGGCCGAGCACCTCGACGCCGCCCGCGACGACCTGCTCGCCTTCACCGCCTTCCCCCGTGAGATTTGGCGTCAAGATTGGTCGAACAATCCGCAGGAGCGGCTGAACAAGGAGATCCGCCGCCGCACCGACGTCGTCGGTATCTTCCCCAACCGGCCGGCGATCATCCGCCTCGTCGGCGCGGTCCTGGCCGAACAGACCGACGAATGGACCGAAGGACGCCGCTACACGGGCCTAGAACTACTCGCCAAAGCCCGCCTCATCACGATCGACACCAGCCAACACGACACCAACCAAACCGACACGGCACCGATCGCCGCATAGCATTAGACCGGATCCCGCGATGGCCGTCTCTTACACCACCAGCGCGGACGTGACCATCGCGCCACCTCTCCGACAAGGTGTTGCCACGACCGGTTGAATCCGCCTCCAAGGGACGATGACGGCCGCTGCTGCCGTCCTGAAGCTCACTGCGGCAGGCTCGACCAGAGCTTCAACAGTCACCCTGCGTGTAGTGAAACTCATCACAGCGTCACCTTTCGATGCATGCAAGGCTGACTTCCAGCCACGGTCGTCGGTGCGGCACGGGGGAGAACGTTCTGTGGCTTGGCCTCAGCGTGCCCCCGTGCCAATGGCATCAAGGGAAGGAGCACGTATGCACGAGTTCAGACGTCGGTGCGCGGCTGCGCTTGTCGCCGTCATGGCGGTGACCGGAGGTGTACTAGGCCCGGTAGGAGTGGCCAATGCCGCCGTACCCGCCCCGGATCCGGTGGCGATCGGTCAGGCCAGCACGGGCGATACCCATGTCTTGGCCACCGACTCCGACACGGCGGGCGCCCAGGTGAAGATTCGCACCTACCAGAGTGGACTGCCCGCCGCAGTGAAAAGCCAGCGCTGGAAGTTCGAGGTGGTCACGCCGGGCACCGTACCGGTGTACCGAATCCGGCACCTCTCATCAAACCGCTGCCTGCAGTCGTCGGCCGCCGCCGACGGGGCGAATGTGGTCCTCGCCGATTGCGCGACGACGAATCCGCAGTTGTGGACCAACGGCACTGCCCAGACGTTTCCGTTCCGAGGCTTCAACCTGCGCAGCAAGCGCGACGGGCGGTGCCTCGACCTCTACTACAGCGATGACGGCCAACCGGCCACCATGTGGACCTGCAGCAGCACCTACGACACACAGTTGTGGCGGGCCAGGGTTGGTGGTTTCGACTGCTCAGAACGTACGGTGGTTGGTCTCTGCGTGAAGCCCGCACAGCCTGTGTTCGGTGTGATGGGAGCCTGGCGCCAGCAGCCCATGTCACTTGCTGAGCCCGGCTCCTACGATCCGGACGCGAACACCATGTCAAACTTCGTCACCTGGGATCCGCTGAGCAGCAGCGGTTCCAATCCTGGCTACGACTATGCCGAGCTGGGCTGGCGAGGTAAATGGGCCTCTGACGGCAACACCACCGTCCACGGCGCCTACTGGCTCGAAGGCGGTATCGAGAACGACGAGATCGTGGAGGAGTTATACGCCATCAACGAATCCGACTCCACGCTCGCGGACGGTTCAACACACACCTGGATGAGCCTCGGCAACTCCAACGGACAGTGGGACATGTTCTACGACTTCAACCCCGTCGGGACTACCCGCCTCGCCGCTGGCAATCGCACCCGTGATCTGGAGTACGGGCTCCTGCCGCAGTACGCGGAAAACATCGCACTCGCCACGGGTTTCGAGAACCGATTGCAGATCCTCGACGGCAACAGCGTGTGGCGCCGTCCACGCCTCGGCGAGGTCGCCCAGTTCCAGGCCAACATCTGCGGCCAGCCGGACCCCTATGCCATCGAGTACGGCGAAACGAACACGCCACCCTACTGCTTCACCACATCGCTCGTCCCACGGGCGTCCGCCACTGCTGGCGACCCCGCTGAGGTCGACCGGTTCGTGATGGGTAAGCCGGCGGTCGGTACGCTCGCCTCAGGACCGAACGTGGCCGCCGACCGGTCTGGACCCGCCTCGGTTGGGACGCATAACGGCGTGGACCAACGACGACTTGCCGCTTGCATGGCAACCGACGCCGCCCGGTGCCTGGCCACCGTGCCGGGCTTGGCCGAATGCGTCCAAGCCCGCAAGGTGTGTAACACCACCCGCCGTGCGACCGAAGTCCGAGGTGTGCCGCTGAGCGCCGATAAGGCCCGGCAGATCGCCCAACAGACGGTCATGGATGACAGCGCGGGCATCGCCACCACCAGCATGAGCATCGCGCAACTCCTCGATCGGTCGAAAGCGTCCCTTCGAGGGGTAGACCCGTCGGAACAGGTTCACGTAGTGACCGGTACCGGCACGGTAAAGAGCCTGAGCGGCCGCCCGGACCGCGAGTTCCGCGGCTACGCCATGGTCTACCAGGCGCGAACCGGGAGGCTGCTCTACGCCTGCTTGGGTCAGACCTGCGCACTGAAGGAGACGCCGTGACCAGCACGACGAACCGAATAGCACTCCTGATCGCCACTACAGTCGTGGTCCTCGGCATCACCGCCCCAGCCACTGCCGCTCCCGTCCAGCCGCAGCGAGGATGGGAGGTCACCGAGTCCTTTGGTGGCGAGCCGATCCCGGCGGACGCGCCACCGCAGACCAACAGCAACTCCCCGCGGGACACCGGCCAGGTCGGCCTCACCTCCACGCCTGCTGACCTCAAGCAGGAGTGCCGAAGCCAGCACGCGGGACAGGCATCCACCCAACTGGGCTGGATGGCTGACCGCTACAACCGTTGCTGGATCGGTCACCGCAAGGTCGAGCTGAAGTGCAGCGGTTGCTCGACCTACATCGCCAGTGTCGAGTTCGACTACACCCTCGTAGGCATCGCTCAGAACGGCACCCGGCAAGTCGACTTCACGCTGACCTTTGATGACTGGGAGGCACTCGGCGGGCAGGAACGGGAGACGACCCCGATGCGGGTTAGCCTCAGCGGCTGTGGTTCCTTTGTGTCCTGCAACCCGAGCCTTGGCGAGTTCAGCCAGCCGCTCGGTTCGTGGCGAACCAGCCCCCACTTCCACGTCACGATGACCTCAGTGAACCAGACCGGTATCGGAGTCGAATACCTGGCCAGCGCCCTGGTGAACATGAGCATGGCGATCACGCCAGTGTCGCCGACCATCGACCCGTGGATCGACAACAACATGACCACCGGAGTAGTGCGGTTCGACTCGGCCGGGCAGAGAGCCGGGATGCATAACGGTACGGTCTTCTCCGACTTCATCCCCACCTTCGACCTGCTCGCACTGGCCAGGGCGGACAACGAACACGAAACGGATTACAAGGAATCTATCCAGCACATCGACGACGCCCTGCACAACTTGAACCGCACCTTCCCGTCGTTCGTGGGTAAGAGTCCGCCCGGGGAGTACAACGCCTCGCTGGGGGCTAATCAGCGACCACTGCATCGGCTCGTCAACGATACCTTGAGGATCAAGAATCGGGAGTTTGCCGGTAAGGTCTGCACGGACGTCTGGGGCGAGGGCGCCGTCACTCCCAACCTCAACTGCGACGAGTACCCGTTTGCGTCTACGATGGAGGGTGCCTACACGGGCAGTGCAGCCTCTACCGGCAATCCGGACGGCTGGCGCACCTGGCACGGATCGTCCCGAATCATCGGTGAAGTTGACAACCAGGAATCCGGCAACCTGTACCTGAACATCGCCTTCTACCAAGGCAACCGTATCCTGGACGGCGACCCGTTTTTCGTCGCTATCGAGCGTTGACGACGCTCGGGGGTTTCCGCGCCGCTGCGGCGCGGAAACCCCCTGAGCGTCCTTCCCAAAGGAGCTGATTCAATGCCGACGGTCATCGACACTGTCATTCGCAGTGACAACGGACTGTTCCTGGTTCGAGACGTCAGCGCCGACAGCTTCGAGGCTCGAAAGGCGGCCTTCAAGGCAGCCCGCATCCCCGGCACCCGCCGTGGGCATCTCTGCGCCGCCGCCGGTGGCATCCTCCTAGTGCGTGGCGCCCACCAGATGACCTGGCCCCGGGTCCGCATCGAGATCCTCGACACCGCACCCACTGACGATCGACCATGGCACTGGGAGCCCCGCGCCGCGATGGAACTCGCCACCGGCCGGCTCATGGTGGAATCTGATCCGAGCTTTCCGCTCGATCTGCCGGTAATCGATCTCCCCGGTGGGCCGGACCGCTACGCAGTCGCACTCGGGCACACCGGCCGGGCCGAGGTCCAGCAGCAGTCGGTACGGGTGAGCGCGGCAAACCAGTCCAATTCCTCCGACGATTCCCTCGCCGGCTGGCGCAGCCTCGACGGCGTCGAGCAGTACCTGATTCGACTCTGGCCCGACCGTCTTAACGATTGAGCCTTTTCGAACCTGATCTTGCAGGTCAGAGATGGTGTACGTAGCCCGGGGGATCGATGAGGGCGAGGCTCCAGGTAAGACAGCAATTCGACCATAACCCGATGCCCCAACACGGGAGCCTTGCCTCTGCTGTTTTACCCATCCACGACCTCGTTGTCCAGCCGGCCCCTGAACCACCTCGCTGACCGTATACGCCGCCACCGCAACCAGCACCGATCCAGGTGGCGGCGCCTCAACGCGGGACGGCAGGCACTGCTCGCTCTGGCTCACCTGCAACGGTGATACCTACACACGCCTCGCTGTCGGCTTCGAGATCGGTGTGAGTACCGCATGGCGGTACGTGCAGGAAGCGATAGCCTGCTCGCGTCGGCTGCCGACGACCTGACCACCGCCATGAACCGGATCCGCCGGCTGGCGTACGCGATCCTGGACGGCAGCCTGATCCCGATCGATCGGGTCGCCGAGCAGAAACCGTACTACTCCGGAAACATAAGCGGCACGGCGTGAACGTGCAGGTCATCGCCGACGCGGCTGGCCGTCTCGTCTGGGCTTCGCCGGCGCTGCCCGGCTTGGTCCACGACCTGACCGCGGCCCGGACCCACGCGATGCTCCGCGCCCGCGGCGAACGGGCTATCGCCACCCTCAAGACCTGGAAGAGAGTCGCCATCGACGCCAGCACCCGCCTGGTCATCACCGTCGGCGACCCGCAGCCCGGCAACCGCAACGACACGATCGTCTACCGCACCTCGGGTATCCAGGAGAAGCTGGACGGGCGGCCGGTGATGGCCGACGGCGGCTACCGAGGCAACCCCGAGGTGATCATGCCGTACCGCAAGCCCGCCGACGGCAGCTCGCTGCCGACCTGGAAGGAAGCTCTCAACGTTGAACACCGCACCGTCCGAGCAGGGGTCGAACACGCCCTGGCCAGGATGAAGTGCTTCAAGATCCTGCGCGACTACCGCCGCGCCGCCCACACATTGGCCGACGCCGCTTCCGGCATCGCCAACCTCCACGACATCATCCTCGCCGGCTGACCGCCGACCTCTTCCCAGGCAACGCCTTCACCCGGTTACGAGACGTCCCTTTGCTTGATCTTTAACCTGTTCGACGTGGACGGGGATTCGGGGGTCTTCGTTTTCTTGGTGTCCGGTCTGTTGGTCTTCTTGGTAGTCGCGATGTGGACGTCGTGACGCGGGGTGGGCTGGGTGTTGCGGCGTCCGGGTGGCCGTCCAGGCCCTGGCCGGGAGGGTTTCGGCGCGCCAGCGGGGCAGGTGGACTTCGCGCGGAGGTGTCGAAATCCTCGCCGAACGCGGGCGGGTGACAGGCGCTGGGGTGGTGCTGGTTTCTCCCAGGGGCGACGCAGGTCGGCGGCTGCGGCGCGGGCCAGGCGGAGCTGGGTGTAGGCGGCGAGGATCAGCCAGGTCCAGCGGTCGGCTGCCTGTGGGGTGCGGATTTTCGGGCAGGTCCAGCCGAGGGTCTGCTTGAACAGGCGGAATGTGTGCTCGATGTCGAAGCGGCGTAGGAACGTCTGCCAGAGCCGGTCGACGTCGGCCTCGGTGGGGTCGACGCCGGACCACCACAGCCACACCGGCTTCGGGGTCGCTCCGCTGGGCAGGTGGACGACCTCGAGTCGAACGACCGTTCCCTCGATGACCGGCAGCATCTTCGCTGAGGTGATCCAGGCGTTCCGATGGGTCAGCCGTGGGTGCAGCCGGTTCCAGGCTCGGGCCCACGCGGTGCCGTAGAGGCGGGTGTCGGTGATCGTGGCCGCGTCGGGTTCGCCCCAGGTGGCGGGATCACCGAAGACGAACTCGCCGCCGTGGCGGGGCGGGCGGCCGTTCGTTCCCGGCAGGCGGGGCGGCGCGGCCCGGCGCAGTACCCGGTCCGAGCGCATCCGCGCCAGGACCTGCACGGGCAGATCGGCCAGGAGGAACGCCAGCCGGGGCGCGTCGTAGCCGGCATCCGCCACGACCAGCACGTCCGGGTCACCCGGCCGCCACTGCCCGGCCGATGCCAGCCGGCCCACGATTTCCCGCACCTGCCCGGCGGTGACCGTCGCCGCGTCAACACCGGGCGCCAGCCGCACCGCGTCCAACGGCGCGGTCCACGAACTGCGACCCGACTCCAGGGCCACGACCATAGAGTACGGCCAACCCGGAACCATGATCGTCTGGTCCTTGCCACGCCCATAGGTGTGACACAGGACCCGCTGCGGCGAGGTATGCGCGTCCGGCCGCAGCCAACAGGTGATGTCCACCGCCAGCACGAGACGCCCGTCAGCCGCCCGAGGCAGCGGCACCGCGGCGAGAGCAGTACGCAGCCGGTCGATGTCCAGCCGCCCGCACGCCAGAGCGTCGTACAACGCCCCATGACCGCGGCGGTGCTCACCCACCAGAGACAACTCCACCAACGACCGGACCGGCCCATCAGCGCACGACACCGCATCCGCCAGGTCGAACAAAGCGTCGGCCCGCGCGGTCAAGTAGCCGTAGAACACTCGTCGGACCTGTCCAGGTCCCCGACGGCATCAGCCGCAGCACGATCATGCACACTGGTTACCAGAACAGCCCTTGGTTATTGACGCTCTTCCCTAGACAAGAAGATCATGACCAAGGGCTGTTTCCATGACCAGCCAGGGTCCCCAAAAGGACCTACGAAGGTTAAAAATCAAGTTAGTGTGCACGTCTAGGCTCGCGTTCCTCGCCGAGTTTCGACCTGCTCGACGGAGTGTGGCGGCGCAACCCGAGCCGGATCAGCCAGGGGAACTCCCGGCAACGGCTTGCCCGCCACCGCCCTGCCGAACGCTGGGCTGGCGTCCACGTTGTGCCCTTCAGCGATGCTAGCGGCCGGCCTTCGCGTGGTATTCGTCGACGATTTCTTGTGGGATCCGCCCCCGGTCGGAGATGTCCTTGCCGGCCTTCTTCGCCCAAGCGCGGATCGCCTTGTTCTGCTCGCGGTCAGCGGTGGCACCTGCCCGGCCGCGGGCGGCTCGCCCACCGACGACGACGCCTCCACGGCTTACCTTCGTGCCGTGAGCGACGTATGGCGCGAAGGCGCCACGCAGTTTTTCGGCGTTGGCGCTCGACAGATCGATCTCGTACTGAACACCGTCGAGCGAGAACTTGACGGTCTCGACAGCGTCTCCACCGTCCAAGTCGTCGACTAGCTTGTGAATAACTTGTTTGGCCACACCGCATCCTTGGAGAGAGTTGCGTCTACGAATACGGGGTGCAGGGTAGCGTACGAGATGCCTGCTCAGTCAACCGGTAGGGGATGATGGTCGGGCTACAGAAACCGCAAACCTCGGAGAGGCAGTGCCTGACTACTCACGCCTGCGGAGCGCAGAGGCTGGCGCGATCAGCTGAGCCCTTCATTCTTGGCATCTACGGTAGTTCGGGCTCGGAGTCTATGGGCTGTTGCGGCCAAGAGGGGGCCTGCGTGGGAAGATGCGGGCTGTGCTCTGCGTGTTGCGTGGTGGCTCGCGTGTGGGGCGTCAACCTGTCGACGGTTTCTTGGAGTTGCTGGACTTTCACGGCGAGTATTTGCATGTTGTTCAGGAGTTGCTGGGCTAGCGGGGCGGCTGGGTTGCGTGCCTGTTCTGCTTGCTGAAGCAGTGTGGTGTAGATGTTCGGGGTGTGGTCGGGCGTTGTGGTTGTCGGGTATGCTGTTGGTGAGGACATGATCTGGGCGCGTTGGCTCAGGTTGTGGGGGTCGCGTTCGCCGGTTGGTGGAGCGGCCCCTCTCTCGTTTATGTGGAGTTCTTTGCCTGTGGCGGCTTCGATGATGGTGGCTGTGTCGGTGATGCGGTTGAACCATTGGGGCTCGTTGGTGCGGATGGCGCGGCCGACGGACCAGGCGACGGCGTCGGCGAGCCAGAGGCCGGGGTGGGTGTGGTCTTTGATGTGGACTATGCGTACGCGGTGGCTGATGGCGTGTTGTTCGAGCAGCCGTCGGTAGGTGCGGATGTCGTTGCGGTCGGTAGTGGGGACGCGGCGGTTTTCGGTGCGTGCTTGTTGCCATTCGCGGTGGCTGGCGCGGCTTTCGAGGTAAACATCGCGTACGCGTTGGGTGTTGAGGTAACGCAGGAGTTGTTCGAGGCTGGCCTGTCGGGCGTACTCGCGTTCGCCGAGCACGCGGTGGACGGAGCGCGTGGCGTCGCTGGAGGTTTCGGTTGGTCGGGTGTCGAGGGGGATTTGTAGGGAGACGGCGGACCAGCCGGCGTGGTTGGCGGCGACGTCGAGCATGTCTTCGATGATGCCGACGTGCCCGCGGTGGTAGAGCTCGCTGGAGTGGTAGGGCTGGCCGCGTGCGGCGGCGCTGGCGGCGGCGAGGGCGGGGGCGACGTCGTCTTGGTCGATGATGACGGCGGACATGAGGTACGCGCCGGGGCGGCTCTGTGGTTGCCAGAAGGACTCGTCGACGAAGGCACTGGGAAACATCAGTCGATCTCCGTCTCATGTTCAGCGGTGCGCTGTTGTGCGTCGTGCGCTTGCGTGCGCAGCTGCGCGGGGACAGGCGTGCTCTGGGGTGCCGGACGGGTGTCGTGTACGGCGGTGACGCGGGCGGTAGTGGCGGCGACGGCGTCAGCGAGGGCGGTATTGCGGCTGGCGGCGCGGCGGGCTTGTTCGGCGGCGGCGGCGAGGCCGGCGTAGCGCGTGGGCAGGGCACCGTCGTACCAGCGTTTCCAGGTCGCGTGCTGGCCGTCGAGGGCTGTGGCGCGGTGGGTGCTGCCCGCGATCTGGTGGTCGAGACGGACGAGCTGCTGCTGGAGCTGACCGATCTGGTGGGCGGCGGTGGTGGCGTGGGCGAGCACGTCGCGTTGGGCGGTGAGGCGCCGGGTGCGCGCGGGCCCGTGGTGCCACCAGCGCGGTTGCAGCTGCTGAGCTTGTACACGCGCCTCGTGGTGTGCGGTGTTGGTGGTGGTGATCTGCTGGGTGAGGTCGTGGCGGTGGTGTTCGGCAGCGGTGAGGGCGCGGTAGGTGGCGCGGAGGTCGTCGCCAACGTAGGCGGGTGCGGCACGATCGGTGGTCTGCTGCGCGGTGATGAGGCGGGTGAGTTCGGTGTCGGGTGCGGTGGTGAGTTGGCCGGCGAGGGTGGCGGTGCCGAGTACGAGTCGGGCCCGGTGCCAGGCGTTCCAGCGGTTGATGTCGCTGGTACGTGGTTCGGGTCCGATGGGGTGCTTGCCGGTGTACTGGTAGGTGTCGCGGTAGGCGGCGACAACTTCCGCGCGGGTGAGCCACTGCTGGCGGCCCGCGTCGTCGGTGGGTAGGTCACCGAGAGCGGCCGTCCAGGCGGGCCGGGCGTGCGCGGCGAGCCGGCCGAGGCTGTGGGTGCGGCGGTCACAGATCGCGGCGACCTGGCGCAGCGCGTCGCCGATGTCGCCGGTCATGTTGGCCGGCAGGCGGTCGGTGTAGGTGCCCCACTGCTCGGGGCGCTCGGCGACGGTCGGGTCCGCGGTGGCGCGTTGCATCAGGCGGTCGATGCGCCAGGACAGGACGGCGGCGAGGTCTTCCGCGCTGTCTAGCTCGCGGACGCGGATGACGCGGCTCAGGACGTCGCGGGGATCGTGTCCGGCGGCGGCGTAGGTCGTGAGTCGGGTGATGAGTGCTGGGAGGGCAAGCTCACGGGCGAGGCGGTCGGCGACGGCGGGGCCTCGGAGTTGGCGGACGATGGCGAGGTATTCGGGGATGCCGGCGCGGGCGGCGAGGTCGTCGTAGATCGGCGTCCAGGCGTGCAGGGCGTCGACGTCGGCCCAGAGTTGCTGTTCGATTTCGGTGGCGGAGCGTTCGGGTGCGGTGCGGCGCATGATGTCGGCGAGCACCGCGACGGCG
>NZ_WAAS01000194.1:0-12420 GCF_008806585.1 Micromonospora sp. AMSO12t | reverse complement strand
CGCTCTCGGGAGCCGAAACCTCTTGATCAACTAGCCGAGGGGGCGGGGAGGGCGTGGCTGTCCGGTTTCCCCACCGCCGAGGAGGTGCTCGGGGTGCCGGACGAGGTGTTCGGGATGCCGGCAGGGAGGCGGGAGACGATTCGCGGGCTGGCCCGCGCCGTCGCCGACGGGTCGCTGGACCTGGCGCCGGGCGGGGACCGCGAGGAGACCGTCCGGCGGCTGCTGGCGCTGCCCGGGGTCGGGCCCTGGACGGCGGGCTACGTGGCCATGCGCGCCCTCGGCGACCCGGACGTCCTGCTCCCCACCGACCTCGCCGTACGCCGGGGCGCCGCCGCCCTCGGCCTCCCCGACGCCCCCACGACCCTCGACCCGTACGCCGACCGCTGGCGCCCCTGGCGCTCGTACGCGGTGATCCGACTCTGGAGAGCAGCATGAGCATGAACGACAGCACCGTCATCGACACCCCCGCCGGGCCGCTCAGCATCGTGGCCGGCCCGGACGGCGCGGTCCGGGCGGCGGGCTTCACCGGCGACCCGGAGAGCCTGCTCCCCCTGGTGCACCCGGCCCTGCGGGCGCCGCTGCGGCACCGGGCCGACCTCGGCCCGGTCAGCGTCGCCGTGGCGTCCTACCTGGACGGCGAGCTGGCCGCGATCGACGCCGTGCCGGTCCAGCAGCACACGGGGGGCGCGTTCATGGCACACGCCTGGCAGGTGCTGCGCGAGGTGAAGCCGGGCGACCCGGTAACCTACACCGGTTTCGCCGGGCTGGCCGGCCGCCCCGCCGCCGTACGGGCCGCCGCCGCAGCCTGCGCCCGTAACGCCGCCGCCCTGTTCGTCCCCTGCCACCGGGTGCTGCGCACCGACGGGACGCTCGGGGGCTACCGCTGGGGGCTGGACGTGAAGAAGTGGCTTCTCGGGCACGAGCGGCCATGACGGGAAGCCGACACCTGCGCCGGCCCCGTTTGAGGCTACCGTCGGGTAGTGCCTGCGGAAGGTGACGGCGACCCGGCCTGCCCGGTCGATGCCGGCCGGCACCCGCTGCACAGCCTCTGGCGACTGCGCCACTACCTGCGCCCGCACGCGGCCGAGTTCGGCTGGCTGCTGCTCGCCGGCCTCGCCGCCACCGGGGCCGGCATCGCCGTACCGCTGGTCGCGCAGCGGGTGGTGGACGGCCCGGTGGCCCGGCAGGACCCGGCCGGGCTGTTCCGGCTGGCCGGGCTGGCGCTGCTGCTCGGCCTGGTCGAGGCGCTGCTGATCTTCATCCGGCGCTGGGTGCAGTCGTCGTCCTCGATGCGGATCGAGGCGGCCATCCGCGAGGACGTCTACGCCCACCTGCAACGGCTGCCGACCAGCTTCCACGACCGATGGCAGTCCGGCCAACTGCTCTCCCGGGTCACCAGCGACCTGTCGGTGCTGCGCCGGTTCCTCTCCTTCGGCCTCTTCTTCCTGATCCTCAACCTGGTGACCTACCTGGCCGTGGTGACGCTGCTGATCCGGCTGCACCCCGCGCTGGGGCTGCTGGTGGCGGCGAGCGCGGTGCCGCTGTTCCTGATCAGCCGCCGCTTCGCGCGGCACTACCACGCGGCCTCGCGGCGGATGCAGGACCAGCAGGGCGACCTGGCCACGCTGGTCGAGGAGACCGCGCAGGGGCTGCGCACGATGAAGGCGTACGGGCGGGGGCCGGAACTCGCCGCCCGCTTCGCGACCGGCGCGCGGGCGCTGCACGACACGGGGGTCGGCAAGGGCCGGCTGCTGGCCCGCACCTCCGCCCTGCTCGACCTGGTGCCCAACCTGACCCTCGGCGTGGTGCTGGTCGCCGGCGCGGCGGCCGCCGCCAGCGGGGTGCTGACCATCGGCGAACTGGTCGCCTTCGTCAGCCTCCAGCTCATGCTGATCTGGCCCGTGCAGTCGCTGGGCTGGATCATCGCCAACGGGCAGGAGGCCGCCACCGCCGCCGACCGGGTGCGCGAGGTGCTGGACACCCCGCCGGCCATCGTGGACGCCCCGCACGCGCTCGCCCTGCGCCGCGCCGACGTACGCGGGCGGCTCCGCTTCGAGCGGGTCTCGTTCCGTTACCCGGGCACCGCCGCGCCGGTGCTGCGGGAGATCGACCTGACCGTCGAGCCGGGCGAGACCGTGGCCCTGGTCGGGGCGACCGGCTGCGGCAAGAGCACCCTGCTCTCCCTGGTGCCCCGGCTGCACGAGGCGACCGGCGGGCGGATCACGCTGGACGGGCACGACCTGCGCGAGCTGCGGCTGTCCGCCCTGCGCCGGCTGGTCGGGGTCGCCTTCGAGGAGCCGACGCTGTTCTCCATGTCGGTGTGGGAGAACCTCACGCTCGGCCGGCCGGAGGCCGGCGAGGACGAGGTCCGGGCCGCGCTGGCCCTCGCCCAGGCCGACTTCGCGTACGAGCTGCCGTGGGGGTTGGCCACCCGGGTCGGCGAGCAGGGGCTGTCACTCTCCGGCGGGCAGCGGCAGCGGCTGGCGCTGGCCCGGGCGGTGCTCGGCCGACCCGCGCTGCTCGTGCTCGACGACCCGCTGTCGGCCCTGGACGTGCACACCGAGGCGCTCGTCGAGACCGCGCTGAAGCGGGTGCTCCGCACCACCACCGCCCTGCTGGTCGTGCACCGGCCCTCGACGATCGCCCTCGCCGACCGGGTGGCGCTGCTGGAGCACGGCCGGATCACCGCCGTCGGGCGGCACTCGGAGCTGCTCGCCGCCGTGCCGGCGTACCGCGCGGTGCTCTCCGCCGAGCCCACCCCCGCGCCGCCCGGCGACCGTGGCCTGGTGCGTTCGTGACCGGCGACACCGCCGGCCCCACGAGCGGGGCGGACCTCGCCCGGTGGCGCGGCGTCGCCACCGACCCGGACGCGGACCGCAGCCGCGCCGAGGACACCGACCCCGAGGCGGTGGCCCGGCTCCGGGCCCGCAGCCGGGTGCTGCTGCGCGACCTGCTGCGCCCGCACCGGCGCCGCCTCGCGCTGGCCGTCGCGCTGCTGCTCGGCCAGAACGCCGCCGCGATGGCCGGGCCGTACCTGGTGATGCTCGGCATCGACCGGGCGATCGCGCCGCTGCGGGCCGGCGATGCCGGCCCGCTGCTGGTCGTCGCCGCCGGGTTCGCCGCCGCCACCGCCGTCGAGTACACCGCCCGCCGGGGCTTCCTCACCCTCTCCGCGCGGATCGGCCAGGCCGTCCTGCTCGACCTCCGCCAGCGGGTGTACGCGCACTTCCTGCGCCTGTCGGTGGCGTTCCACGAGCGGTACACCTCCGGGCGGATGGTGTCCCGGCTCACCAGCGACCTGGACTCGATCGGCGAACTGGTCGGCGGCGGCATCGACGGCCTGGTGCTGGCCGTGCTGTCGATCCTGTCGGTCGCCGGCATCCTGCTCTGGCTGGACGTGCCGCTGGCCGCGGTGACGCTGCTCGCGTTCCCGTTCCTGATCCTGCTGAGCCGCTGGTTCGCGCGGGCGTCGGCGGACGCGTGGCGGCGCACCCGGGAGACGGTGGCGCTGGTCATCGTCCACTTCGTCGAGTCGATGCGCGGCATCCGGGCGGTGCAGGCGTTCCGGCGGGAGCCGCGCAACCAGCAGATCTTCGGGGCGGTCAGCGACGACTACCGGCGGGCCAGCCGGGACGCGTTCCGGCTGATCGCGACGTACTCGCCGGGGATCAAGGTGATCGGCAACGTCACCGTGGCGGTGGTGCTCTGCTACGGCGGCTGGCGGGTGCTGGGCGGGGCGACCGGGATCGGCGTGCTGGCGGCGTTCCTGCTCTACCTGCGGCGGTTCTTCGAGCCGATGCAGGAACTGAGCCAGTTCTACAACTCGCTCCAGTCGGCCACGGCGGCGCTGGAGAAGCTCGCCGGGGTGCTCGACGAACGGCCGTCGGTGGCGGAGCCGGCGCGGCCCGTGCCGCTGCCCGCAGGGCCGGGGCGCGGGGCGGTCGCCTTCCGGGCGGTCACCTTCGGCTACCGGCCGGACGCGCCGATCGTCGCCGGGCTGGACCTCGCCGTCCCGGCCGGCCAGACCGTGGCGCTGGTCGGGGCTACCGGCGCCGGCAAGTCGACCGTCGCCAAGCTGCTCGCCCGGTTCCACGACCCGTTCTCGGGCGCGGTCACCCTCGACGGGGTCGACCTGCGCGAGGTCGCCGACGCGGAGCTGCGGCGGGCCGTGGTCCTGGTCACCCAGGAGACCCACCTGTTCGGCGGCACGGTCGCGGAGAACATCCGGTTCGGCCGTCCCGGCGCCGACGACGCCGCCGTGGAGGCCGCCGCGCGGGAGATCGGCGCGCACGACTTCATCGCCGCCCTCCCCGACGGGTACGCCACCGACGTGCAGCGGCGCGGCGGCCGGCTCTCCGCCGGGCAGCGGCAACTTGTCGCGTTCGCCCGGGCGTTCCTGGCCGACCCGACGGTGCTGATCCTGGACGAGGCCACCTCGTCGCTGGACGTGCCCACCGAGCGGATGGTGCAGCACGCCCTCGGCACCATCCTGGCCGACCGCACCGCGCTGGTGATCGCGCACCGGCTCTCCACCGTGGAGACGGCCGACCGGGTGCTGGTGCTCGACGCCGGGCGGATCGTCGAGGACGGCCCGCCCGGCCGGCTCGCCGTCGCTGGTGGCCGGTACGCCGCCCTGCACCGGCAGTGGCGCGACTCCCTGCTCTGAGCGCGCCGGCGGGACGCGTCCGGGCACGGGGCGAAACCACGTGGTCCGGCCCCCGGCCACTGCCTACCATCGACGGATGACCGACACGGAGCGGACGGCCCGCGCCGGCGTCCCCGAACGTCCGAGCCTGGACGGCATCGAGGAGACCTGGGCGCGCCGCTGGCAGGAGGACGGCACGTACGCGTTCGACCGCGCGAAGGCGACCGTTCGGGGGCGCAGCGCGGCGTCAGACGCGCCGAGCCCGAACGGTCGCAGCGCCGACGTGTACGCGATCGACACCCCGCCGCCGACCGTATCGGGCGAGCTGCACATGGGCCACGTCTTCTCGTACACGCACACCGACGTGGTGGCCCGGTTCCAGCGGATGCGCGGGCGCACGGTCTTCTACCCGATGGGCTGGGACGACAACGGCCTGCCCACCGAGCGCCGGGTGCAGAACGTGTACGGCGTGCGCTGCGATCCGGCGCTGCCATACGACCCGGACCGGCAGGCCCCCGACACCCCGGTGAGCGAGGCTGCCCGCAAGGACCCGACCCCGGTCTCCCGGCGGAACTTCATCGAGCTGTGCGAGCGGCTGACCGTCGCCGACGAGCAGGTCTTCGAGGCGCTCTGGCGGCGGCTCGGGCTCTCCGTGGACTGGTCGTTGACGTACACGACGATCGGCTCGGCGGCCCGGGCGGCCTCGCAGCGGGCGTTCCTGCGCAACCTGGCCCGGGGCGAGGCGTACCAGGCGGAGGCGCCGACGCTCTGGGACGTCGGCTTCGCCACCGCCGTCGCCCAGGCGGAGCTGGAGGACCGGGAGCGGCCCGGGGCGTACCACCGGCTGCGATTCGCCGGGCCGGGCGGACGGGAGGTGCTCATCGACACCACCCGACCGGAGCTGCTGCCGGCCTGCGTGGCACTGGTCTGCCACCCCGACGACGAGCGGTACGCCGACCTGGTCGGCGGCACCGCGCGTACGCCGGTCTTCGGAGTGGATGTGCCGGTGCGGGCGCACCCGCTGGCGGACCCGGCCAAGGGCACGGGCATTGCGATGGTCTGCACCTTCGGCGACCTGACCGACGTGACCTGGTGGCGGGAGCTGCGGCTGGACACCCGCGTGGTGATCGGCCGGGACGGCCGGCTGCTGCCCGAGCCGCCGGCCGGCGTGCCGGGGCAGCCGTACGCGGCGCTGGCCGGGCAGACCGTCAACGGCGCCCGGCGGACGCTGGTGGAGCTGCTGGCCGACGCCGGCGACCTGGTCGGCGAGCCTCGACCCGTCACCCACCCGGTGAAGTTCTACGAGCGCGGCGACCGGCCGCTGGAGATCGTCTCGACCCGGCAGTGGTACCTGCGCAACGGCGGACGCGACGCGGGCCTGCGCGACGAACTGCTGGCCCGGGGCGGGGAGCTGCGCTGGGTGCCGGAGCACATGCGGCACCGCTACGCGCACTGGGTGGGCGGCCTGACCGGCGACTGGCTGGTCAGCCGGCAACGCTTCTTCGGCGTGCCGGTGCCGGTGTGGTACCGGCTCGACGACGCTGGCGAGCCGGACTGGTCCCAGCCTCTCACGCCGGCGGAGTCCGCGCTGCCGATCGACCCGTCCATCGACGCCCCGCCGGGGTTCGAGGAGTCGCAGCGGGGCCGCCCGGGCGGCTTCGTCGGCGACCCGGACGTGCTCGACACGTGGGCCACCTCGTCGCTGACCCCGCAGATCGCCGGCGGGTGGGAGACCGACCCGGACCTGTTCGCCCGGGTCTTCCCGATGGACCTGCGCCCGCAGGGTCAGGAGATCATCCGCACCTGGCTCTTCTCCACGGTGGTCCGCTCCCACCTGGAGCACGGGGTGCTGCCCTGGCGGGACACGGTGCTCTCCGGCTGGATCCTCGACCCCGACCGGAAGAAGATGTCCAAGTCCAAGGGGAACGTGGTCACCCCGATGGCGCTGCTGGAGCAGCACGGCTCCGACGCGGTGCGGTACTGGGCGGCGAACGGCAAGCCGGGCATGGATCTCGCCTTCGACCCGGCCCAGATCAAGGTCGGCCGGCGGCTGGCGACCAAGCTGCTGAACGCGTCGAAGTTCGCCCTCGGGCTGGGCGCCGCCGACGCGCTGCGGGCGCCGGCCACCGAGCCGCTGGACCGCGCCATGCTCGCCGAACTCTCCGGCGTGGTCGCCGCCGCGACGTCGGCGCTGGAGGCGTACGACCACACGGCCGCGTTGCAGGTCGCCGAGGGCTTCTTCTGGCGGTTCTGCGACGACTACATCGAGTTGGTCAAGGAGCGCGCCTACGGCTCCGGGCCGGGGGCGGACTCCGCCCGGGCGGCGCTGGCCACCGCGCTCTCGGTGCAGCTGCGGCTCTTCGCCCCGGTGCTGCCGTACGTGACCGAGGAGGTGTGGTCGTGGTGGCGCTACGGCTCGGTGCACCGCGCGACCTGGCCCACCACGTACGAGGTGGACCGGGCGATCGAGGGCACCGGCCAGCCGGAGCTGCTGCGGCTGGCCGCCGACGCGCTCGGCCAGGTGCGCCGGGCCAAGTCGGAGCGGAAACTGTCGATGAAGGCGGAGGTGCCGCTGGCCGAGGCGCTCGGCCCGGCGGCCCTGCTGAAACAGCTGACCCTGATCGCCGACGACGTCCGGGCCGCCGGCCGCATCGCCAAGCTGGACCTGCTCCCCGACCGCACCCCGGAACTCGTCATCGCCTGCGCGTTCTGACCGGCCGGCCCCGCCGCGCTCTCACCGGGCGCGGCGGGGCCGGTGGGCCCAGCGGCGCGGCGGGGCCGGTTGGCTCAGCCGGCGTGGGCGGGGCTCACCAGCCGCGCAGGAGGCGCAGGCCGAGCAGGAAGGCGACGACGGCGGGGCCGACCAGCAGGGTGATGGCCTGAAGGCGGTACGGCATCCGGTGCCGGGTCAGCTCCACCGCGTTGCCCAGCACGATCACCCCCGCCAGCATCAGGAACGCGCCCCACATCGGCGCGGCATGGACGCCGACCAGGTCGACGCGGGTCAGTTGCAGCGTCCCACCGAGCAGCACGGCGCCGGCCAGCGCCAGCAGGGAGACCGCCCGGTGCAGCCCCCGGGCCAACGGATGGACCAGCCGCCAGCGGTAGGTGCCGGCGACCGCCAGGCACGGCAGGATGACCATCAGGGGCCAGCCCCGCCCGAACACGCCGAACATCAGCAGCGCCCCGACCGCGAACACCAGCGCGCCCAGGCAGGCGACCACGTAGCCGGCGAAGGCCCGCCCGCCGCCCCTGGCCAGCAGCGGCCCGCCGGTGGCGGCGATCAGCGCGCCGGGGATCAGCACGAACCCCGCCCACCAGTGGAAGTGCCCGGTGGCCTGCGCTGCCGTGGTGGTCGCCGCCGCCGCCAGCCCGGCCACCGCCAGGCTCACCATCCAGTGCCGGCCGGCACCCGGATAGGACCCCCGCGACATCACCAGCCCCGTCTCCGCGCTCACGCCGTCAGCCTCGCCCAGCCGCCCGGCCCGGTCCATCCGGGCAGCCCTACCATCGCCGGGTCGGGCTGCCCGGAGGCCGTCAGGTCGCGTCCCGGTTCCCGGCGGGACGGCCCGGCCTGTCGGGGATCAGCTCGTCTCGCCGGCCACGCTGAAGGAGCGGAGCCGGTCGATGGCGAGCAGCGTGAAGCCCGCGCTGATCAACGCGGCCATCACCGCCGCCACCGGCACCGAGACGCCGGCCTCCAGCAGCCCGGTGGGGGCCATCCGGTCGGCGAGGGCGATCACGTACTGCTGGATGGAGAGCACCTTGGTGCCGCTGACGACGTTGCCGAGCAGCCCCTCCCAGATCAGCACGTAGACCAGGCCGAGCAGCACCGGACGCCGGGTGAGCAGGCTGAGCGCCACGAACAGCGCCGAGTACGCCAGCGCGCCGACCGCCGACGCGGCGGCGAGCGCCAGGCCGAGTCGTACGGAGTGGGCCAGCACGCCCGCCACGTAGATCGGCACGGCGACGGTGACCGCGGTGACGCCGGCGGCCACCGCCAGCTTGGGCAGCACGATCTGCCAGCGCGGCAACGGCTTGGTCAGGATGTGCACGACGGTGCCGTCGTCGATCTCGGCCCCCAGCACGCCGGTGCCGACGATCAGGGCGACCACCGGGAGCACCACGGCCAGGCCGAGGCCGACCAGCACCGGCGGGCCCCACTCGCCCGGGTCCACCCCGAGCGAACGGGAGAGCACGGCGAGCAGCACCAGCACCACGGGCAGCGGCAGCAGCAGGAGGAACCGGCGACGCCCGAACAGCCCCCGCACGGTGATCCAGGAAACGGTAGACATGGGTTCAGGCCTCCACGAGGTAGGAGAAGACGCTCTCCAGGGATTCGTCCTCGGGCACCAACTGCCGCACCCGGATGCCCTCCGCCAGGGCGATCTTCGGCAGGACGCGGGTGAACGCGCCGTAGTCGCCGGCCCGCACGGTCAGCCCGGCGCGGCCCAGCTCGACCCCCGTCACCGACGCCTCGGCCATCAGCGCGACGGCGAGCGCCCGATCGTCGGTGGAGTGCACGGCGAAGACGTGCGGCCGGTTGGTCATCAGCCGGCGGATGGTACGGAAGTCGCCGGAGGCGGCCAGCCGGCCGGCGACCATCACCTGGACGGTGCCGGAGACCTGCTCGACCTCCTCCAGGATGTGCGAGCTGAACAGGATGGTGCGGCCGGCGTCGCCGAGGCGGTGCAGCAGCTCCATCATGTGCAGCCGCTGGCGCGGGTCCATCCCGTTGAACGGCTCGTCGAGCAGCAGCACCTGCGGCTCGTGCACCAGCGCCGCGGCCACCCGGGCACGCTGCCGCATGCCCTTCGAGTACGTGCCGATCCGGCGGTCCTGCGCGCCCTCCATCTCCACCAGGGCGATCGCCCGGCGGGCCGCCTCCGCCGGGTCCGGCAGCCGGTGCAGCTTCGCGCTGGCCAGCACGAACTCGTACGCGGTGAGGAAGGTGTGCACCGCCTCGCGCTCGCTGACCAGGCCGAGCCGGCGGTAGACCTCGGGGTTGCGCCAGGTGGGCCGGCCGTCCAGGCTCACCGCCCCGCGCGACGGGGCCAGGAAGCCCGCCATCATGTGCAGCAGGGTGGTCTTGCCTGCGCCGTTCGGGCCGAGCAGCCCGGTGACGCCGGGGCCGAGGCTCATGCTGACGTCGTTGACGGCCACCACGTTGCCGTACCAGCGGGAGACACCCGCGAGGTCGAGGGTGCTGGCGGCGGCGGTCGGCGTCCCCGCCGCCTGGTCGACGCTGATCGTGGTCATCGGGCGGCCACCTTCCGGTATCGCAGCATGAGCAGGGCGACGCAGCCGGCCACGAGCAGCACGGCGGCGACCGCGTAGACCGGGCCGAAGTCGCCGATCGGCACTCCGCCCTCCCCCTCGAACAGCAGCAGGTCGCCGAGCGCCCAGGTGCCCACTCCGCCCACCAGCGTCGAGGGCGAGGCGAGGAAGGCCAGTTCGTTGACCGCCTGGGAAGGCATGATCGACAGGGTGCCGACGATCGGGGTGGTCATCAGGAACACGGCCACGATCCCGCCGGCCGCGAACGCCCGCTTGCCGGTGGACGAGGCGACCAGCAGCCCGACCGAGGCGAAGACCGCCGCCCAGAGCCCGGCGTAGAGCAGGCTGGGCAGCAGGTCGAGCAGCTCGTTCCAGACCCCGCGCATGCCGTCGCCGGTGGTGAACGCGGCGCCCAGGAACATCACCAGCTGCGGCCCGCCGAGCAGCAGCCAGAGCGCGGTGGCCAGCGCCAGCAGCTTGGCCAGCGGGTAGTCCGACCTCGGCAGCGGCCGGGAGAAGTAGAGCGGCAGCACCCCGCTGCGCAGGTCCCGCGAGACCAGCTCGGGGGCGACCGCCGCGACGAAGAAGATGACCAGCCAGCTCATGTTGTCGGCGAACTGGGCGTACGTCATCACCGACTCGCCGACCTGGCTGCGTACGGCCGCGAGCCCGGCGGCCACCACGGTGACGATGGCGACCACCAGCCAGGGGAAGATCTTGGCCTTCGCGCTGCGGCCCAGCCCGAACGCCGTCCGCAGGCCGTGCAGGTAGAGCGCGCCGAAGACGGCCCGGCGGCCCAGCCGGGGACCGGTGTAGCGCTGGTAGCCGATGTCGTGGATGACGCCGGTCGGCTCAGGCATGGCTGGGCTCCCTCGTGGCGAAGAGTTCGGCCACCCGGTGCCGGCGCTGGTCCAGCCGGTGCAGCGGCAGGTCCAGCTCGGCGACCGCGCCGAGGATCAGGTCGTAGGTGGCGTCGTCGGCGAGCTCGACGAGCAGCAGCCGGCCGTCCCGGCGTACCGGCAGGTCGAGCGCGGCCAGCCGGGCGGCCAGTTCGTCGGTGCCCTCGCTCACCTCGACGGCGAGCACGTCGGTGGCCGAGGTCATGGCGGAGATGTGGTCGGCGCGCAGCAGCCGCCCGCCGTCGATGGCGACGAGGGTGTCACAGATCCGCTCCACCTCGCCCAGCAGGTGCGAGCAGACCAGCACGGAGATGCCGAACTCGGTGCCGATGCGGTGCACCAGCGCCAGCATGGCGTCGCGGCCGGCCGGGTCGAGCCCGTTGGTCGGCTCGTCGAGCAGCAGCAGGTCGGGGTCGTGCACCAGGGCCTGGGCGAGCTTGACCCGCTGCTTCATGCCCGTCGAGTAGCCGCCGACCGGGCGGTAGCGCTCCTCGTAGAGCCCGACGTGCCGCAGCGCCTCGGAGGCCCGCTCCCGGGCGACCGTACGCGGCAGGCCGCTGACCCGGCCGAGGTGGGTGACCAGCTCGGCGGCGGAGAGGTCCGGCGGCAGGGCGTCGTGCTCGGGCATGTAGCCGACCCGGGCGCGGACCTGGGCGGAGTCGGTGGTCGGGTCGAGGCCGAGGACCCGGACCCGGCCGCTGGTCGGGGCGAGGAGGCCGAGCAGGATCTTGATCAGGGTGGACTTGCCGGCGCCGTTCGCGCCGACCAACCCGATGATCCCCGGCTCGACCGCGACGGTCAGGTCGGCCAGCGCGGTGACCCCACCCCCGTACGTCTTGGTCAGCGAGTCGGTCGCGATGAGTGTCACGTCGTACAGCGTAGGAGGCGAGGACCCCTGTGGGCAGCGGCTCGCCCCCGGGCGCTCCCCTGATCCTGGCGGCCCGCGTCCCCTAGGGTCCGGCGCGGTCCCCGGCGGTGGCGGGCGTGTCGGCACCGCCGGCACGTGTCGGCCTCCGCCACGTCCGTACGGGGCAGACAGGACGCGGCCCGGGCCGACACACTGTGGGCATGACCCGACTGTTCCGCGCGCCGCTGACGTGGGTGGTGGTCGCCGTCCTCGCCGCCGGCTCGGCGTTCGGGCTCTACTGGTTCCAGCCCTGGAAGCTGGTCACCGACGCCGAGGTCGACGAGGCGCTCTCGAGCGTGGCGGCCACGCCGGCGCCGACGGTCTCCGCCACGGGCGCGGCGCCCTCCCCCGCCGGGCCGGTCCTCGTCGGGCAGGGCGACTTCGTGACCCACGAGCACGACACGTCGGGCAGCGCGCGGATCGTCCGCGCCCCCGACGGGCGGCACCGGCTGGAACTCGTGGGCCTGGCCACCTCCAACGGCCCGGACCTGCGGGTCTGGCTCAGCGACCAGCCGGTGCGCAGCGGCACCGCCGGGTGGCGGGTCTTCGACGACGGCCGGTGGGTCGAGCTGGGCCGACTCAAGGGCAACCGGGGCGACCAGGGTTACGACATCCCGGCCGACGTCGACCTGACGGGCCTGACCAGCGTCTCCATCTGGTGCAAGCGGTTCGCCGTCTCCTTCGGGGCCGCG